>JALTEO010000336.1:1499-1728 GCA_027073875.1 Bacteroidales bacterium | reverse complement strand
TAAATTGTGTTTGTTAATATCGGAGAAAATATATAATTTGGATTAAAAGGAAATGTTGTTTCTTGAAAAATAAGCCTAACCCAAAGAATCTGCCCGCCGAAGGCGGGGCTTAGTTCAACCAGCTTTTGCACCAGACCGCATTAGGCGGTGCGGTTTTGTAACATTTTTAGGCAAAGCGAATTTAATGTTTGTTTCTTGATAATGTTGGTAACTAACAATAGCGAGTAAA
>JALTEO010000336.1:0-1489 GCA_027073875.1 Bacteroidales bacterium | reverse complement strand
AGAAAATATATAATTTGGATTAAAAGGAAATGTTGTTTCTTGAAAAATAAGCCTAACCCAAAGAATCTGCCCGCCGAAGGCGGGGCTTAGTTCAACGTTAACTTTATAAAGGATTGATACCGAACCCCGCAAAAAGGCTGCGGGGTAAACTCCGCTGAGGTATAATCCTGTGTTGAGCTAAGCCACGACTTCGATTTACTAACTTTTGGGGGCGCGTATCATTTGTAATTTCAATGGAATGTTTTTTAGGCGGTTTGTATTTTTTTGTAAAGAATAAATCACTTATGTAAAGATAAGAGTTATATTCAAATTTGTTTTTTGATAATGTTGTTGTAAATTAATAATAATGAGTAAATAACAATTTTGAAATAATTTAAAGTAAAGGCAATGGCTTTTTAACTCGGCATTTTAGTTTTTGGCGGCCCCCGATAAAAAACATCGGGGCAGGCGGGTGAAAAGCGACGCCGTTATACATACACAAAGGAATTTATATTTTGAAGTCTAAATTATTTTTATTTCTTGTTTTTATGTGTTCAAGTATTATTGCCCAAAATAATTTTAAATCTTTGAGGCAATTTGAAACCGACATAAGTACCTTACATTACAATAATTCTACTAGTACTATAATTTGCTTTGTTCCTGACAATGTTGTTTCACATAAATATTCATTTATAAATTTAACTGGTCAAGCTCTCGTTGGTTCTGCTTTGGCAGTTGGTTTTTCTATTTTACCATTTAGCGTTGCATTTGTAAGTGCTTTAAGTGGAAAATCAACCGAAACTTTTCAAGCTACTTTGGGAATTCTTACAATATCTTCATATTTATTTGGTGCAGCCGTTGGTGTGCATTGGGTCGCAAAATCTCAAAATTCAAAACTTTCTTTTTGGGGTACAGTTGGTTATTCTGCCATCGGTGGCGGTTTTGGTGCTATTTTAACAACTATTCTTGCATCTCACTACACAAAAATTCCTGCGTTTGGTGGTATAATTGTGGCATTAAGTCCGATAATTGGATCAATGATATATGCGTCATTTATTTCAGATTGGCCACAAGAACCGCAAAAAATATCTTTTGTTAAAAATAATCTAACACAGAATGATATATTTGAAAAATCTAAACTTTTTAATATAGAATTATTTCGAATTAAGCTATAGTATGTATAACCATCTTTCCTACCCGATCGTCCCGACAATTCGGGAGTGCGGATTTTTTGGCATTGTAAAGTAAAGCGAATTTGGAGCTTATTTTTTGATAATGTTGTAAATTAACAACAGCAAGCCTGCCTGCCGGCAGGCAGGTAAATAACAATTTTGAAATAATTTAAAGCAAAGGCAATGGCTTATTAACTCGGCGTTTTTGTTTTCGGCGGACCCCGATAAAAAGCATCGGGGCAGGCGGGTGAAAAGCCACGCCGTTAGACTGTAAAACAATTATTATAATTTATTATGGGAGTTAATAATGAAAATAACAAAAAGAATTATTTTGATAT
>JALTEO010000335.1 GCA_027073875.1 Bacteroidales bacterium | reverse complement strand
ATTTATCAGTATCAACCAAATCTCCAGGTTCTTCAACAATCTTAAACTGAGAAATAAACCTTGCAATATTCCACAACTTGCTCAATGTTTTTCTCGCACCGTCAATTCGCTCAAACGAACATCTTAGATCTGTTTTTGTAATATCGCCCTCAACTGCACACCACAATCTAAACGGTTCTGCTCCATACTTGCTTAATATTTCATGTGGATCAACTATATTCCCAACCGACTTTGACATTTTATAACCTTTTTCATCAGTAACATGATGATGTATCCATACGTCATCAAAAACAGCGCTGTTTTTTAAAAAATAGCCTTTTAACAATGTATAATATAGCCATGTTCTTACTATCTCCTTTCCTTGAGGACGAAGCGTACATGGAAAATTTTTTTCAAAAAAATCATTTTCTTTTCCGTAGCCAAGAATATAAAATGGGGAAATAGAAGAATCAAACCATGTATCAAGAACACGTTCATCACCTATGAACTCTGTTGATCCGCATTTTGGACATTTTTCTACTGGGGGTTGCTCCTTCCATGGCTGATAATAACGCCCAGCCTCAGGAACTATAGCCTCACCACACTTTTTGCAATACCAGATAGGAACTTCTGTGGCGTAATACCTTCGCCTTGAAATTGGCCAGTCTGTTGAAACCGAATTTATCCAATCAAGAAGAATTTGCTTGCTTTCTGGAGAATAAAAATTTATCTTATCAGAAATTTTTTTTATTTCATCCTTGAAACCTACTTGTTTCAGATATAATTCAGACATTGAAATAAACTCTATTTCATCTTTGCTTCTCTCACATACAGGCGTTCTATGGATAATTTCTTTCTGTCCCTTAAGCAAACCACGCTTTTTAAGTTCATCTATAATTGTTTTTCTTGCATCTTTAACAACCAGTCCAGCTAAAAACCCCGCGTTTTCATTCATCGTTCCGTCCTTGTTTATTGAAATTACAGGTTTTAATTTCATTTCTCTGAAGAAACGTATATCACTTAAATCTCCTGCAGAGCACATCATTACTAATCCTGTGCCTTTTTTCATATCAGCAATATTATGAGATATTATTGGAACTTCCTTTTCATATATTGGCGTGATTGCTGTTTTTCCGTCAAGATGTTTCCATCTGTCATCTTTGGGATTAAAAACAACAGCACCACACGAGCATATTAGTTCTGGTCGTGTAGTTCCTATTATTATTTTTTCTCCTGTTTCTTTTACTTTAAAAACTACATCATTGAACAACGTCGGTTTATCAACATAATCTATTTCAGCATCAGCGAGTGTTGTCTGACATCCTGGACACCAGTTTGTCACTTTTTCACTCTCATAAATTAGCCCCTTTTTCCACAAATATATGAATGTAGACTGTGTCAGAGCTCTATATTCAGGCGAATCTGTGTAATATACATCGCCTATATTGTTTCCAAGGTTCCATGAGTTAAAACTTATCCCAAGCTTTTTGAATGAATCCATACTTTCTATTGTACTTTCCTTTAGCAATCGACTGCATAATTTCAGAAACTCCTCCCTGCTCACATCATTTATTTTCTTTCCAAATTTTCTCTCAACCGCCATTTCTATTGGCAATCCATTGCGATCCATTCCAAGAGGAAATAAAACATTGAATCCTATCATTCGCCTGAACCTGGCAAACATATCCATTAATGTATATGTTGTTGCGTGACCAATATGAACTGGAGTATTAACATAAGGAGGCGGAGTATCAATGCT
>JALTEO010000334.1 GCA_027073875.1 Bacteroidales bacterium | reverse complement strand
ATTCCGGTAAATTTCATACGGGAATTTATATCAATTACTATACTGATTTCTACGATTATGTAGTTGAAAAACAACTTTTCGAAGGTAAACAAACAACTTATGCCGTTACTGCTTCTGCTTACCTTGGCTACGAATTTATTTTAGGTAAATTTTCAATGATGGTGCAAAGCGGATGGTATGTATGGAATCCGTTTTATAAATATTACAAAAATATGCTTGGGCAAACCGACTTTAAATCGTTCCTGAAGAAATACATCAACAATAAAATGGGATTCCAGTTCTACCCTTTTGCCAAAAATGGAAATCTGAAAGGATTGTATTTGGGGACATATATTAGAGCTAATTTCGGACAAGCCGATTTTTCGGAATATGCCGTAGGATTTGTTTATTAATACTGCGAGACCTTTGCAAAACTTCTGATTTTGTCATTTTGAACGAAGTGAAGAATCTGTAAATAACGACTATTCAACATGTTGAGATTCTTCGCACTGCTCAGACAGTTTCTTTTGGGTTTTGCAAAGGACTTACGGCATGAATTAAATTTTTGTTACCTTTGGACAAAATATAGAAATTACTTACGAAAAAATCAAACCTTTAATTGTGTCGGAGACACTGGAAGGTAATCAGGTAAAATTGAGTTTTAAAGCAAAGAACCAAGGAACCCCTTTTGAAACGGTTGGTGTTTTTGTTCCGGATCAGAACGAGATAATGAAAAGCGTAGCTAAACAAGCTGTTAAAACAACCATTATTACTCGAGTAGCAAGAGCTATTGGTAATTTATTCGGAGGTACAGGTCGTCTTGTCTCCGATGTTGCCGTACAAGCAAGTAGTGTTGCTATGTCAAGCCAACCACTTACAACGAAAATTACACCTGAGAAACAACAAAAAGTCGTGGTTGATGCATTTGCTCCTTTTCAAACATATTACAAATTCAATACTGAAACTAACGAATGGGAATATATTCAACCTGGGGTACAACAATAATTTTTCTTTTTTAAGGGGAGTGAGAATCTCAATTAAACCAACCCGTCATTACGAAGCGAAACGACGAAGCAATCTTTTCCATTCTGTTCACCAGATTGCTTCACATTCGTTCGCAATGACGGTGAAATTGAATTAGATTGCTTCACTATCGTTCGCAATGACGATAAACCAGATTCCGAAATCCCGAAAACATTTCGAGGACAAGCGAGTTCGGAATGACAGAAGAGTTTCGAGGACAAGCAGATTCGTAATGACGAAAAAACAGAACATTATTGCGAAACCGTAATCCGTTGACCTGCCGAATGAGCGGCAAATTCGGGGGCATACAAGCACTGTATCATAGCAAATCCATTTGAGAAATTACCCGCATAAGTTACGCGCAGCGGATATTCAAAAACATAAGTGCCTTTGGGCATATAGTCAATAAAGAAATCGGCAGAAGCATCTTTCATAGATTGGTAGTAGCCCAATCCATCACGATAGTGGTAGCCGGAGACTTGCTGAATTGGTTCCAAAGCACTTGCCCGTAAATCACGCAAATGGACATATTCCAGATTTCTGTCGGTTTTTAGTATCATCCGTACGATGATTTTATCGCCAATTTTCAGATTTTTTTCTCCGGCAGGAATCAAAGCTTCGCCATCGGCTTTTTTTACCACTTTAAACAATTTTCGTGTAACGGAGAGTCCTGCTTGTGCGGGAATTACCTTATCAATATCATCAAAATATTGCCAATACATTGCTCCCCAAGCTACAC
>JALTEO010000333.1 GCA_027073875.1 Bacteroidales bacterium | reverse complement strand
CATTCTAATTTTTTATTTTTTTTTGCACCCTAAAAAAAAGGACAATGAAGCAATTTCCTGAATATAAGCAATTTGATTTAAGCCAAATAAATAAAAAAATACAAGCTTCTTGGAAAGCTAACCGTACTTTTGAAAAATCCATCGAAACACGAGAAGGTCACCCTGAATTTGTATTCTATGAGGGACCGCCATCGGCCAATGGCACACCCGGTATTCATCATGTCATGGCTCGTACGATTAAAGATGTTTTTTGTCGCTACAAAACACTTCAGGGCTTTCAGGTAAAACGCAAAGCCGGCTGGGACACACACGGACTTCCCGTAGAAATTGGCGTGGAGAAAAAACTCGGTATCACCAAAGACGAAATAGGACAGAAAGTCTCCGTAGAAGAATACAACACCCACTGCCGGAAAGATGTAATGAAATATACAGGCGAATGGGAAAAACTAACCGACGAAATGGGATATTGGGTAAATATGAATGACCCATATATTACCTACGACAACAAGTATATTGAAACACTCTGGTATTTACTTAAACAGTTATATAATAAAAATTTACTTTACAAAGGATATACTATTCAACCCTATTCTCCTGCGGCAGGGACAGGACTAAGTACACACGAATTAAATCAACCCGGCTGTTATAAAAATGTAAAAGACACGACAGTTGTTGCACAGTTTAAAGTTGTAAAAAACGAAGCTGCCGGATTTTTATTTGATGGCGTTGATACCGACCTGTTTTTCATTGCTTGGACAACAACGCCGTGGACATTATTATCCAATACAGCACTGGCTGTTAATCAGAATATTACTTATGTGAAAGTCCGCACATATAATCAATATACAGGCAAACCGATAACTGTTATCTTGGCAAAAGACCGGTTCTCTGTATATTTCAATCCGAAAGATAAGGACTTGCCGATAGACCAATACGAAACAGGAAACAAACATATCCCTTACCAAATTCTTGATGAATTTAAGGGTGATAAAATTGTAGGACTTCGCTACGAACAATTATTACCTTATCAGCAACCTGATGATGGTGATGCTTTCAGAGTGGTTCACGGCGATTTTGTTACCACCGAAGAAGGTACAGGCATTGTTCACATTGCACCCAGCTTTGGTGCCGACGACTTTATGGTTGCTAAGAAAAATGGCATTGGCTCATTAACTTTGGTCAATAAAAAAGGACAATTTGTTGATGGTATCGGTGAATTCTCCGGCAGGTATGTTAAAAATGCCTATCTTACTGAAATTCCGGCAGATGCCAATACAGTAGATATTGATATTGCCGTAAAGCTAAAACAGGAAAATAAAAACTTTAAAACCGAGAAATACGAGCACAGTTATCCACACTGCTGGCGTACCGATAAACCCATTTTATATTATCCGTTGGATTCATGGTTCATCAAAACCACTGCCTATAAATCACAGATGATTGAACTAAACAAAACCATCAATTGGAAACCTAAATCTACAGGCGAAGGGCGTTTTGGTCAATGGTTGGAAAATTTGATGGATTGGAATCTTTCACGGTCGCGTTTTTGGGGAACACCATTGCCTATCTGGACTACCGAGGACAGAGAAGAGCAGATTTGTATCGGTTCTGTTGCCGAGCTAAAACAAGAAATTGAAAAATCGGTTGCGGCTGGCTTTATGGATACTAATCCATTAGCTGATTTCAACGAAAATGATTTCTCAAAAGCTAACTACGACAAGTTTGATTTGCACCGCCCGTTTGTTGATGAAATTATTCTGACTTCACCATCGGGGAAAAAAATGTTCCGCGAACCCGACCTCATTGATGTGTGGTTTGATTCCGGTGCCATGCCTTATGCACAATTACATTACCCGTTTGAGCACAAGGAAGATTTTAATCAATATTTTCCTGCCGATTTTATTGCCGAAGGTGTAGACCAAACTCGCGGATGGTTTTTTACGCTCCACGCCATTGCCACTATGTTATTTGACTCTGTGGCATTTAAAAACATTATTTCCAACGGGTTGGTATTAGATAAAAAGGGTAACAAAATGTCGAAGCGACTCGGTAATGCGGTAAATCCGTTTACCATGATTGAAAAATATGGTGCCGATAATGTCCGTTGGTATATGATTACAAACTCACAACCGTGGGATAACCTGAAATTTGACGAAGAAGGTGTTGCTGAAGTGAAACGAAAATTTTTCGGCACATTATATAATACCTATTCATTTTTTGCACTTTATGCCAATATTGACGGATTCCAATTCAAAGAAGTACTCGTTCCCATTGCAGAAAGGCGGGAAATTGACCGTTGGATTATTTCATTGCTCAACTCACTTGTTAAAGAGGTTTACGAAGCACTGGAATCATATGAACCAACTAAAGCAGCCAGAGCAATCCAATCATTTGTTAACGATAATCTAAGTAATTGGTTTGTACGGCTCAATCGCAAACGGTTTTGGGGAGGCAAATACGACCAAGATAAAATTGCCGCCTATCAAACACTGTATGAAGCATTGATAAAAGTATCCATATTAATTGCCCCTATTGCACCGTTTTATGCCGAACAATTATTTAAGGATTTAAATACTGTTTCCGAACAATATCCTGAAGAATCGGTACATTTAGCACAATTCCCGGAATTTGACGAAACACTTATCAATAAAGACTTGGAAGATAAAATGGCGTTGGCACAAAAAATCACTTCTATGGTGTTAGCTCTTCGTCGTAAGGTAAACATAAAAGTGCGTCAACCGCTAAGCAAAATTCTGATTCCGGCACTCAATAAAACTCAGTTGGAGCATATTGAACAAATGAAAGACATTATTCTTGCCGAAACCAATATTAAAGAAATTGAGCTTATCGATGACACCTCACAAATCTTAATCAAAAAGATAAAACCTGATTTTAAACAGTTAGGTCCCCGTTTCGGGAAATCAATGAAAGCCATTGCTCAATTTTTCTCCGGTCTTGAACAATCGGAAATTGCCGCTTTTGAAAAATCCGGGAAAATTGATTTTGAGCACGAAGGGCAAACCATTTCTATTCAACTTTCCGAAGTAGAAATTATTTCTCAAGATATCCCGGGTTGGTTGGTAGAACATGATGGGAATCTTACCGTTGCTCTCGACACCAAAATTTCAGACGAACTGAAGTCAGAAGGATTGGCAAGGGAATTAATCAATAAGATTCAGAATATCCGCAAAGATTCCGATTTTGAAGTTACCGATAAAATTTCTGTATTGATAGAAAACGAAACGACACTAAAACAAGCCGTAGAAGCCCATTATGATTATATTTCCTCTCAAGTTTTAGCCAAAAACATAAAATTTGTTGATAATTTAGAACAAAATAAAAGCAATCTCGTAAAAATAAATGACGAAATTGAAATTACTATTTCTATAAACAAAAATTGAAAATTATGACAACTGTAATTAGATATTCCGATGCAGAATTAGCAGAATTTAAAGAGTTAATTCTGAAAAAACTTGAAACAGCACAAGGAGAATACGATCAACTCCATGCAATGATAAGTGGTAAAGACGGCAATGACATCTCAGATACTTCACCTACATTTAAGGTGCTGGAAGAAGGTGCTTCCGTATTGTCAAAAGAAGAACTGGGCAGACAAGCCCAACGACAACTAAAATTTATTCGAGACCTAAAAGCTGCACTGGTACGAATTGAAAACAAAACTTATGGTATTTGCCGTGAAACAGGAAAATTAATTTCTAAAGAACGGCTCCGTGCTGTTCCTCACGCCACACTTAGCATTGAAGCAAAAAAGAACCGCGACAAGAAATAAAATTCGCAAATGACCATTGCCAAAAAAAGTTTTATTCTCATTTTCCTGATTTTGTTATTTGACCAGATAATTAAAATTTGGATTAAAACATCATTTTATCTTGGCGAAGAAGTGCCTGTCTTCGGACATTGGTTTATCATTCACTTTACCGAGAACAACGGAATGGCTTACGGACTGGAAATTGGTAAGGATTGGGGCAAATTATTTCTTAGTCTTTTCAGGGTTCTTGCTGTTGGACTATTAGGATATATTTTATGGAAATTATTTAAAAAACCATCCGTTCGTCAAGGATTTATCCTTAGCTTATCTTTAATTTTTGCGGGAGCTGTTGGCAATATTATTGATTCGCTTTTTTACGGAATGATTTTTAACGAAAGCCAGTTTTATCAAGTTGCCAAAATATTCCCCACTGACGGTGGATATGCTCCTTTCTTACATGGAAAAGTTGTTGATATGCTTTATTTTCCTTTGATATATACGCATTACCCTTCGTGGTTTCCTGTTTGGGGCGGACAGGAATTTATTTTTTTCCGTCCGGTATTTAATATTGCTGACGCCTCAATTACTGTTGGTGTTCTTATTATTCTAATTTTTTACCGGAAAGAAATTTTATCTTCAAAATAATGTCATTTGTGTTTCAGATTGATGATAAACTAATTAGCGAACAGTTATTTGAGAAAAAGTTTGTTTGCGACTTGAATGCCTGTAAAGGAGCTTGTTGTGTGGAAGGTGATTCGGGGGCACCGTTGAGTGATGACGAGGCAATCATCCTGCAAGAGATATATCCGACTATTGAAAAATATCTGACACCCGAGGCAAAAAAAGTAATTAAAAAACATGGATTTTCAGTTATTGATGCTGATGGCGATACAGTAACTCCTCTGATTAATCACCGCGAATGTGTATATGCTTATCGCGACAGTAATGGTATTTTAAAATGCAGTATCGAAAAAGCATTTCTGAATAAAGAAATCTCGTTCCGCAAACCAATTTCGTGCTATTTATTCCCCATCAGAATTAGAGAATATAATAACTTTACCGCCATCAATTACGAAGAAGAGAAAATCTGTAAGCCGGCACTAATACTTGGCGAGAAATTGGGCATTCCCGTTTTTCAGTTTTTAAAAAATCCTATTATTCAACACTTTGGTAAGGAATTCTATGACGATTTAGAAAAAATCTACGAAGATTTTATGATGGAATCAGAATAGAAATCTGTTGAGTAATTAATCCTAAAATATTAAAAAATGTTAAAAATATCCCATGTTAGTTAATATTAACTATCTTTGTGATATCTTTTTCTCAAACAAATAAAAAGTGCTAACAGAACGCCAAATAGAAATAATTGATAAATCAATTGATATTATTGCCACAAAAGGTATTCAAGGATTAACTATTAAAAATCTTTCTAAAGAAATTGGTATATCTGAGCCAGCAATTTATCGTCATTTTGAAAGTAAAACAGATATTTTACTTGCTATTTTAGACAATTTTCAAGAAATGTCATCATTTATGAATGAAATAATTTCTGATATTGACGATACTGCAATAGGTAAGATTGAATTTATGTTTAAAAAAATTATTGAAATATTTTCAACAGAACCGGCTCAGGTTTCAGTCGTTTTTTCCGAAGAAATTTTTAAAAACGAAGAAGTCCTTAAAGAAAAAATTGTAGAGATAATGGATGTAAAAGAGAAAACAATTGAAGATATTATTCTTAAAGGGCAAGAAAAAGGCGAAGTGCGTGATGATATCGATAATAAAACTCTTGCACTTATAGTTATTGGAGCACTCCG
Organism: Bacteroidales bacterium; assembly: GCA_027073875.1. Taxonomy (GTDB): domain Bacteria; phylum Bacteroidota; class Bacteroidia; order Bacteroidales; family JALTDM01; genus JALTEO01. The sequence continues at coordinate 517 of JALTEO010000333.1, read as the reverse complement.
TTTTAGAATTAAACAATGGGATTTACGAAATCAGCATATAAACTTAGAGCAAGAATCTCAAAAATTAATTAATGGACTTAAACTAATTTTAGAAAAATAAATGATTTAACCACTTTATTGTGGTTTTTTGTTGATAATTAAAGTTAGTTAATATTAACTAATAAAATTTAAAAAAGAAATATGGGAAATCTACTTAACAAATTATTAAATTACAAATGGTTATCAACGATAATCATAATAGCAATTTCAGTTTTCTTCATCTTCGAGATGAAAAAAAACACCAGACTGGAAACTAATCTTGATAAATATATGCCACAAAATCATCCTGCATTTATTTATAGCAACAAAGCAGAAAAATGGTTTAATATTAAAGATGGAATAATAATAGCTTTAGAGAATAAAAAAGGTGTTTTTAACACAGAAACTCTTGATACTTTAAAACAACTAACAAAGCGGTTTCAAAAATTCGACAAAATTGAGAAAGATGATGTTACATCACTTTACACTGCCGATAATA
>JALTEO010000332.1 GCA_027073875.1 Bacteroidales bacterium | reverse complement strand
TCGTACTACAGTGACAGATGATAGGATAATATTTTCCGTATATGATGGGGAGAAAATTCCTTTTGAAGACAATTTTTTTGATGCTGTTATAATCTCTACAGTTATGCATCATATTCTTCCCAAAGACAGGAAAGGTATTTTGGACGAGTGCTATAGAGTTTTAAGACCGGGAGGTTATATATTTATTTTTGAGCATAATCCCCTTAATCCTTTAACTAGATATGCGGTAAAAACATGTATATTTGATAAAGATGCCCACCTTTTGAGTAAAAGGTTAAGTGTTAGCTTATTAAAACAATCGAGGTTTTTAATTCAGGAAGCAAGTTATATAGTATTCTTTCCTAAAGCCTTAAAATTTTTAAGATTTTTAGAAAAGAAACTTAAGAGATTGCCACTAGGGGCTCAATATTTTGTAGCTGCTTATAAGAAATGAAAAGAAAAGAGATAATTATCTTAGTTTGTATCTTTGTCCTCGCTCTCTCTATCCGAGGGATTATGCTCTATTATTTGCATAATGCTGATTATTTTTCAGGGATAAAATCGGGATTAGATGCCCTTGCTAATAATTTAGTTAAAGGTCGTGGTTTCAGTATGAAAGCAAACCAAGGATTTATACCTTTCTATCATAATCTTCCTGGTTATTCTTTTCTTTTAGCTGTGACTTATAGGGTTTTTGGTCAAACAAATGACATATTCCTTCAAATTATTCAGATTATTTTGAGCAGTTTATCTGTGTTTCTGATCTTTGACATTGCCCGGATGTTTTTTAGTGAAAAAGTAGCTTTGTTATCATCTTTTTTCTGGGCAATTTGGTTACCAGAAGCACGAATTAGCGTAGCGGCTTTATATGGTGCCCCAACAGTGTTTTTAACTTTACTGGCAAGTTATTTATTTTTCCGAGCAGTAGTGGATAAAAGGCAAATATTCTTTATTTATTCTGCTATAATATTAGGATTAGCATCTTATATTCGTTCGGAACCAATGCTGTTGCCAATTTTTTTTGGTTTAGCCCTCTGGGTGTACTGGAAGGATTGGAAAAAAGCATTTTGGAAAACTATAGTTATGCTTTCCATAATCTTTATTATTCTAACTCCTTGGGGGATAAGGAACTATCATTTATTTCATAGGTTTACTTTTACCAGAACTGTTCTTTGGCAAAGTATTTGGGAGGGATTTGGAGAGTTTAGAAATCCTTTCGGGGCAGTATTAAGCGACGGAGTAACTTATAAACAGATTTTAGAAGACCATCCAGGAATTAATTATGCCTCTCCTGAATATCAGGATGTTTTAAAAGTAAGGGTTATTAAGGCTCTGAAATCTTATCCTGGTTGGTATGCTCTTATGTTGCCTAAACGATTAGCTTTTATGTTATTCAGGCCTCGAGGTATTGGTTTTCTCTTCAATACTATAGGCAAAAACTTTAATCATCAGCACTTTTTAGAACAACATCCTGGCTTAGGTAATATAGATTATGTTAAATGGATGTTTAATCATGCTCCTTTTGTGCTCTTAGCGGGAATTATTGCAATTAGCTTATTGCAGTTCTTAGTAGTTTCTTCTGTTTTTCTTGGCTGTTGGTTGACTAGGCAGCAGTGGCGTAAGAATATGTTTTTATTAGCTCCGTTTCTTTATTTCTATTTGGCTCATCTTCCCATTTATTGGGAGCCTCGCTATCTTGTTCCAGGAGAATTTCCGTTACTTATTTTTACTGCATTAGTAATTGTGAAAATATACCCTATATTTAAA
>JALTEO010000331.1 GCA_027073875.1 Bacteroidales bacterium | reverse complement strand
CAGATAATAGTTCATCCTGCGTAATGCCCTGCCTGCAACCTGTTCACAAAGTAATTGCGAACCAAACGCCCGGATTCCCATGATATGGGTGACATTATTGGCGTCCCAACCTTCCGTCAGCATGGATACGGAAACAACACAGCGGATATGGCTGCCCAATTTTCCCGGTTTTCCCACCGTATTAACAACTTCTCTTAATATTTCGGCGTCCGTAATTTTCTGTGCCGCACCCTGTCCGTGAATTCTGGCATATTCTCTTTTGAATTCTTCCAGTTCCGATTTAAATATTTTTTTGAATTCATCATTCACCTGGTCAGAGTTTTCCAGGGCGTCACTATCGATTAACAATGTCGGCGATTTTCGTTTCGGCTTTTTGGTAACTGGATCATAATTGGAAAACAGCGGATAATGCCCATCCACGGTTTTTAATACATTACCTTCCTCATCCCTTTCTTCATATCCGCCAACAAACTTGTAAACCTCCTTCGAAACGGAAGTATTATTACAGATGATGATAAACACGGGCGGTGTCGTAAACAACGTTACTTTTTCTTCATATTTTTTACGAACGCCATCATAGTAATCTTTATAATGATTATAAAACTGATCCAACGCCCCTTTTACAAGTGGCGGTAACATGGGTGGTGCTTCAAAAATTTTCGTGCCTTTTTTTTTCGCTTCCGATCGTCTTTTTTTCATTCCCTTTTTAGAAGGCATGTATGGATCATCTTTGACATGGTTGTAAAGGTCTTTTAAAACAGGCATGGACAATTCTTGCGTATTATCGCTTTCCGGTAAAAAGGGAATTTTCACCAAACCGGATTCGATTGCTTCAATGAGTCCAAAGTCGCTTACAACCCATGGATATAAACTATAGGCAGGATATCCGGAACCACTTAAATAATAAGGCGTGGCAGATAGGTCATAAACATATCGCACTTTGTATCGTTTATAAATTTCCTTTATTCCGGTAAACCAAACCGCCGCTCTTTTGTTTTCATCAACCTCTTCATTGTCTTTGGTTTTACTTTTTGATTTTGGCAAATAGCAATGATGCGCTTCATCGTTCAGGATTAATAAACGAGAATACTTTTTAAACTTACTTAAGACTCTTCGAATAACCTGGTTATAATCTTCCTTGGCTTCCTGTTTTTTTCCATTAGCATCCAATTTTCCATCAAAAGGACTGCGCTTGTTTCCCTGTAGAGTTTTGGGCTCAAAGGAATGATAATTTGTTATTATTAATCTTGCGTTTAAATTGTAAAGTCGATTTTCCATGTTCTGTGGCACTAAATCACGGATAGCATAATAATCCTGTCTTGCCGTTTTTGATTGCGCTCTCTTGTCAACAAATAAAACGCTAAGCCTGTTTTTAATGGTGATTCCCGGGGCCAGGATAAGAAAATAATCAGCGAATCGTACATCATTCCTATATTCTTGCCGGTTAAAAAAATTATAAACGATTAAACAAGCCATTACCACCGTTTTACCCGTGCCGGTCGCCATTTTAAAAGCAATACGTGGTAATTGCTGACTTTTATCTTCACTGACCGTTTGTTGAGCGGCGTTAATTTTATTTAAAATATTTTGCCCGGCATTATATTTCTCTGCTACTTCATTCAGCCATATTGCCGTTTCAACAGATTCTCTTTGGGCAAAAAACAATTTTCGAACTGCATGTCGTTCAGGGTTTCTAAACCAAAAGTTTAGTAGTTCTCGGGTTACCCTTGTGGTGCCTTCGTAGGTAT
>JALTEO010000330.1 GCA_027073875.1 Bacteroidales bacterium | reverse complement strand
GGCAGTTTTGAGATTTTTTTGTTATAATGTAAAGTATGAAAAAGAATCTATCATTTCTTTTGATATTGCTGGGTTTCTTTTTTTTAAATGTTGTTGCAAAGCCTAATATTGCAAACATTTCTTTTTCTAACATTTCCTCCATTGCCTGGGCACAGGATATTGCTCTTGAGCAAGAGATGAGTAATGGTGGAGTTGTGTATACTTTACCAAGTCCAGGAATTCTTCCTGATGCTCCATTATTCTTATTTAAGGACTTCAGAGATAAGATTATGGAGATCTTGCCGGGTAATAATAAGAAGAAAGTCGATTTGTTATTATTACACTCTGACAAAAAGTTGGCTATGGTAATTATATTGTCAAATAAAGGTAAAACTGACTTAGTTATGAATACTCTTCTAGACTCACAGAAAAAGATGCTTCAATGTTTGCATCTGGCTTCTAAGCTAGGAAAGGGAACATTAAGTCCAGAATTAAAAAACAGGATTAGTTTGAGTATAGAAAAGCATAACAAAGTTATTGATGAGACAAGGCAGGATAGCTTATATGAAAGCTATGGGCGTGAGTTTGAAAAAATGGATAAACTAAGGGAGCAAATTAACTCACTTTCTAAAAGATTATAATAACCTTCTAAAAAGCAAAAAGCAGGGGAAGAAGTATAAGGTTTTGCTGGAGAGTCGCAAGGTAATGGTCAAACGAACCAATAAACATAACTACCAATAAAAGGGGCAGATATTTCTTAACGAAAGCTATTTTACCCTTCATGATTCTTATAGATAAGAAGATGAGCGCATAACCTACAATTCCTATCTCATCAAGGCATAGGAGGAAGATATTATGCACAGGCTCTCTGTATCGGGAAATAAAATAGTTTTGTCCATTGGTATCTAAGAGTTTCTTAGCTGGGATATAGTTTCCAAGCCCTACTCCTAAAATTGGCCTTTTTTTGAATATAGAAAAACTTTCTTTTATAAGTATGCCCCGTTTTTGTATGGTTTTATAATCAGTTTTATATGAAAGGATGAATAGGGATAGGAAGATGATAAGCATTATTTTTGAGATAATACAGAGAGGGCAATGTTTTAAGTTTTCAATTTTGCTTATAAAGATAACCAGTCCTAATCCCAGTATTCCTATTTTAGAAAATGACAGCATGATTATTAAAGCGAAGACTGAACAAAGAATAATCTTGAGCTTATAAGATATATTCTTAAGCCTGTAAACTAATGAAAAAAGCAACAGGTAAAACCCGGCCATGGAGTTTGGATGGGAAAAAGTTCCGTATGGGCGTAAGACTTCTCTTGCATCAAATGACGCTTTAGCAATGCCTGGTGTGTTGATGGAAAAGGCCCTTTCTCCTAAAAAGTAAAAAATCCCCTGAACTGATCTCTGGTTTAAGATTTGAGACAAGGAAAGAAAGATCTCTAAGAAAGAACTAGCGATCAAGGCTGTAAATATTAAACCATGGTTAAGCTTATAATCCTTATTTATAAATATAATGTATAACGAAACAAGCTCTATTATCTTTAGCCAGCGGTAGATAGAGATCAGCGGTATGATTGAAAAGGCAATGTTTAGAATAATGAAGCCAATGACACCAGTTTTTAAGAGCAATCTAGAACTTGTTTTTGCCTGCTTCCTTTTCTTTGGGGCAGATATCTTTTTAAAAAGATCGGTTAAAGATTTGTAAATAATTTTCCAGTTTAAAAGAATGATTGCGAGAGCAAGCAGATCAGTAAGATAAATTGTTA
>JALTEO010000329.1 GCA_027073875.1 Bacteroidales bacterium | reverse complement strand
CAATTAAATAGAGAAACTAAATAAAAAAGTAAAAAATGGAACACAGCTGGAGACAGGATATGCTATCTATTTTTCAGGTTGGGCATCCGCTAGATGAAAATGATCTTAAGAGGTTAGGGATATGGCAGGAGGGGGATAGTCTAAGAGAGAAACTTTTTAAGAGCTCTGAAAGAAAAGATTGTATCTTAATGCAAGGAGGGGCTTTTGTATTCAAAGATTATGCATTCCCACTTTTAGGTGTTGGAGCCATGGATTATCTAGAGCCACTATCTGAACTTAGAACAATCGATGGGATTATAGGAACAGGAAACGTGTTGTTTATAGATAAGAACTTCGAAAATGTTTATAGTGCATTATCTGAGTCTGAAACATTAAAGAGGTATGAAATTGATAAGACAAATCATCCATTTAAGTGGATAGAAAAATCTAAGATTGGCCCACTTATTATCTTTAACAGAGCTTTAAAAGACTATAATGAATTTTATAGGATAAAAGAGAAGAAAAAGAAAAAAATAATCTATGATATGGGTCATAGTTTCTTTATACAGCCACATAAAATAAACAATCGCTATAGGGAAAGATTAGCCAAGACAGCAACTGTTGCCCATTGTATAGCGCATTATACCTTAAGTAAAAAGGAACTGATATTTGATTCGCAAAATAAAGTAAATGAAGCATTCAAACACTTTAATGGTTATTTAATGTTAGGATACATGGTGTATTCAAATAAGTTACTTCACTCAATGAGTATTGAAAATAACTATAGGCTAGGATTAAAGGATAATTCATATCCTATAACTGCTTATGTTATTTTTAAACTAGTCCAAGAGTTCTATGAGAATAATAAAAACTTAGATAAAAATAAATGGATAAGATGAAGATGAAACTCTCATTAAGAACTAAGAATCTAGAACCTTTAGGCAGGTTATCTAAAATTATAAAATCTGTTGAAAGGAGAGGAATAAAAGTTTATAATTTATCTAGATGGAAAGAATCAGAATTAATAGTACCAAAGACATTCTTTGATGGTGTAACTGAAGCAATAAGAACGAATAGAAGATTAGATTATACACCACAAGGTGGCATTTTAGAGTTAAAAAAAGCTTGGCAAGACTATTTTGAAAGTAATGGGCATCATCTTTCTTTAGAAAACATAGTGGCTACTAACGGCGCAAGCGAGGCGCTTATATTTGCATTTGCAACAATACTTGATCCAGGCGATGAGATTATTATCCCTGAACCCTTTTATTCACATTATAAGTCCATTGCCTCATTCCTTAATGTAAAGATCATACCAATTAGAATATATATAGAAAATAAATTTAGCTTACCATCATACAAGAAGATAGAACAAAACATTTCAGAAAAGACTAAAGCTATTCTTATATGCAATCCAAATAATCCAACTGGAAGAGTGTACTCAGATGATGAATTAAACTCTATAGTTAAGATTGCTAGAGATCATAATCTTTTTATAATAAGCGATGAAATCTATAGGGAGTACATATTTAAAGGAGATTACCACTCAATGCTTGATTATACCATTTCTGATAGGTCTATAATAATAGAGAGCATCTCAAAAAAGTTCTCTGCTTGCGGTTCTAGAATTGGATGTTTAGTATCTAAGAATAAAGATGTTATCAATACTGTAAAAAAACTTGCTTATATGAGACTATCATTACCAACAATAGAACAGACAGGAGCGGCACATTTATTAAAAAACATTAAGAATTATAAAGACACATTTATTA
>JALTEO010000328.1 GCA_027073875.1 Bacteroidales bacterium | reverse complement strand
TTAAAAAACAACAATGCAATATAGTGTGTCCTGTCGATTACGATGACCCATATCTTGTAAAATATCCGCTTCATAGAGAAGTAAATATGGCTGCTCTTGCTGATAGGGAAAAATTGAAAGAGAATGTCCAAAAAGCCATAAGAACCTTCACTGAGAACTATTTATCGATTGTAAAGGATTTCAAATAGATGAAATTGATATAACAAAGCTAATTCAGCTGACGCAAAAACGTGCAATTGAAATAATGGAGATCAATTTTGAATTTTAATACAGATACAATCGACAAATTAATTTCCAACACTTTCGAAATTGACTGTATTGAGATAATCCTAACCCAAAATGTAGACAATGACCCAATAGTATACGCTGGGCCAGGCACTATAAAACAAAATGAAAACGGAGTACTTAAGTTAAAATTATATTGTAAAATTAATGACATAAAAAAAGAAATGTATCATATGTTTAAGCACCATACGCCTGGAAAGATCATTTCAGATGATAATTATTTCAAATTAAAAGCAATTGATATGTCTGGGGTCGAATGGACATCAGACAACATACGGGTGACGGCTGACGTTTTTTGGGCTACTAGTGGACGAGTAATTAAGGCAAGGCTAAGGGAGATTGAAACTGTTGAAGAGAAGTCGAAGAAAGCAGACAAGAATTATCTTTTTGTGGTTTTGCCAGGCAAATACGAAATTCCATGTAACGCGGAAGTGGATTTACCTAATGGCGGTCGGCGTCTCAGCAGGTCAGTTTTTACGACCAGCAATATGGAGTTAGATTTAAATAAGTATGAAAACTATCTGATTATAAATGTAAATTCAAAGCCTGAACATTTAAATAAAGATGCTTCAATTAAAATACTCGAGGCTCTTAATATTATCTTAGGAAAAGTTGCCCCTCCTGTCGTTATAAAATATACCCTTCAAGAAAATTCAGTTTTGAAGATCATGTCCGTACCTGATTCATTTTCCAACAAAGAATTCCCAGCACCATTTAAACATTCGGCACCGGAAGATATTCAATCGTTTTCTTGTTTTTTAGAAAAATATCTAATGACAGTAAAAAATCCCTATTCTGATTTGTATGGATTTTGGCACAAAGTAAATAGAGCATGGCAAGCAGACATTGAAAATGCTTCTCTCTCTGTTGGTGTTGCCATAGAAGGACTGTTAAGTTCATATTTTAGAGAATTGGGATTGCCAGATGACGAAATTACAAAACAAGCTCATGATGCGAAAGAAAAATTGAATGGCCTTGAGTTGGGGAGGAGAATAAAAGGTAGGATATTAAGTAGCATTAATGGGGTATTGAATAATTCTTCTCCGAAGGGTGCTTTATACAATCTTGCTCAAAATGGGGTATTTAATAAATCGATTGCTGACCAATGGGTGAAACTTCGAAACAAGTCAGTTCATCCTGATAAATTAAATGAAGATCCCCGCGCCTTTCAAAAATATATAGATCTGATTTACAGTTGTATCGCCTTATTTTACATTCTTATCTTTTTAATCATAAAGTATGAAGGAAAATATCTTGATTATTCAGAAGACGGATGGCCTGAAAAAACATTTAAACCTAAATTGAGCGATTTTTATAGCCATGTCAATTGAGCGAAAAATTTTGGCATCAGATTATCATGATTTAGAAAAAAGTGTAATTTTAGACTAGAAAATTAACCAAAATTCTCTAAGAGGAAATTAAATTCAGTTTAAACTCGATTCTGTGGCCGAAACTGGTATTAAATGCCT
>JALTEO010000327.1 GCA_027073875.1 Bacteroidales bacterium | reverse complement strand
TTTTAACGTATTTTACCCACCTGTCGGGAATAATAGGCAAATCCTCAGCCTTCCACTTTGGTTTTTTCTCATTGGTGTTGAGGTATTTATCAGGCTTTGCAAGTTCTAAAATATGCCCAAAGCACCATGTAACGATGGTGTTGTTTTTACACTCTATATAACCGTTTTTCTTTGATTTTATGCCTATAACCTCGGCAATAGCCCTGCCAAGGGAAGGCTTTTCAGCAATAAAAAGGGTAGTCACAATACACCTCGTGTTATATTATTTTAAATCGTTCTCTTCTTCAATCGGCTCGTCTATATACGTTGTCCCAACCAAATAGTATCCATTACATTTTGAGACAAACCACCTCTCGTTTGTGGTTTCTGCTATTTCTTTACTTACTGCAAGTAGGGTTTCCCATAAGCCTATTCCGTATTTTTTTAGAATATCCTCAATTAAACTCCCGTCTCCTTGAAGAAATGGGCTTTCTGTCAAGTTCCACACTTCATCATCTGATTGCACTTCACTACTCACCCTTAGACGTGCATTTAAAAGTATTTTTTGCACAGCAATAAAGTCATCTCTATCAGCTTTTTTAGCTATTAAAAGCCCTATAATAGCTTTTTGAAATGCTTTAAAGATGTTTTTGTTTATAATCAAAGCCATTAACTCGTCAAGCGACTCTATATCAAAAACACTTCTTTCCTCTTCGTATTCTTCTTTCGCCCACATTCTTTCAGTCCTACTTTGAAGGAATATAAAGTTTTAAGTCTTTTGGTGGAGTTTGAATTTTAGTGCTCGACTGGATTGTAGCCTTTGCCTTATGCTGTTGTAAGGCCACAAGAGTGTGAACGTCCATCATTATAAAATACATAAAAACGGCAATAGCAGTAATTGCAATAAACTCTACGATTTTGGCGGCATACTTAACTACCTCAACAACAGCAAGGGCAAATCCCATGAGGAATATCGCCACATTTTCAGTGACGTAATTTATAAAATCCCTAATAGTCAATAACCTTTCCATTTTTTACCTCCTGTGAATTAATAAAGAGAGTATTTTTTGAAAATGTTAAACAAAAAGTTCCTAACTATATCGTTCTGTAGGCGTGGGTAGAATATAATCACGTTATTCCAAAAATCTTCGTATGTGCCTACAAAGTCGTCGTTCGACAACAGTTGGTTTGCTTTTCTCTGGTCTCTTATGTTTTTTAAGTTTTTTATTGTTTCCTCAAAATAGTCCCTATACGCCCCAAATAAAGGCTTGCCTTTGGCTACTTTGTCATGGATAAAGAACACATCCTGAGATACTCTCTCAGATAAATTGTTTGTATCACGAAAAACGTACAACACCTCAACGTTAGGTTTTTGTAGAACGGCTATCTGCGGGCTTATTTTAACAGGGTAGTCTGCTGCCCTCTGCTTGTGCTTAATCAAGTCTAAGACGGTATAAAACCTCAATAGTGCATCTCTCGAAAGGTCATAATCTCTGTAAAACACAACTTCTTTAATAGCATTGCCCTCAACAACAACTGTCACGCTCCTCAAGTCATCTGGAGAAGTGATAGCCTTCTCGTTCTCTTCCCTTTTAAACAATAACATAAAAACCTCCTAAAAAATAATTTTTTTGCCGAAAAACACGGCGAAAACTAAAAATAAAACAAATACTAAAAAAACATTCTCAGATAGCTTGCCCGTCGTATAAAGTGGTATTTTTACTCTCTTTTGGTATTTGAAGCCGTAAGGCACGCCTAACGGGCTGAACATGTCGGTAATAATATGAACACCCAAACCCAACGCAAACGCCACTAAAACTGGCCTTGAGAAAATAAAGCCGATTATGGCGATAATTATAGGCAGTAACACATGGTGCGTGATACCCCTATGAGAAAGAAATGTGCGGTCTTTAAACTTTTCATATTTGAAACCAGTTAAAGTTAAGTCAATGTCAGGTATAACGCTGCCTATAATAACGGCGGCGAGCATCAGCACCTGTAAGCGAGTTAAGTCGTGCACGCCTACAGCACCGACGCCTACCAGTGTCCCTACCGCAAGATGGCTTTTAACCTTCACTTTTCTCCTCTTGAGATGGCTTATTGTCTTTATTAGATGACGTTATTAGTGCGTAACCTATTAATGCTACAAGTAAATAAACAACAAACATTACGATTGCACCGATGCCTAACTGCGGGGTTATATAGGTGAGAGTTGAGTTAATCTCAATGAACGCCTCAAGCGTTTTGTCGCCTATGTATACCGTTAAAATAGTTAGCATGAATCCTATGCCGCCAATTGAGATGTACCAAATCCCAACGTTAGGCAACTTTTTATAAAGCGCCGCTATAGCGCAACCAATCACAAAAAAAGGAACGATGTACAGCAAATAAGTAATGCCACCGAGGTTTTGAATGCTTTCGTAATACTGATAATAACGGGAAATGGGAGCGAAAGCTAAAAGCAGTGAAATTATTCCGAAAACCAACACAGTAATATGCAAAAACTTATCTTGCAATGTTTTTTCAGGCACAGTCAACCTCCTTAAAGAATTTGACGATTTCCTCAGGCTTGTTTTGGTTTTCCTCTATAAACCTCCTAAAAACCAAAGGTAAATCATAAAGGTTTTCACAAAAAACCTTCTGGTTATAGGCATAATTGCCGTGCAACCTACACTGGTAAATGTTTTTATATCCTGTCACGCAATCAAAGTTTGTTTCAATTAAAGCTATGCCTATCCTCGCATCAGCGTTGAGGGCGGAAAACAATTGAGGCACGGTCACGGCAAAGAAAAAGTGTTTTGTATATTTTAGTTTATTACGTTTGATTTTTTCTTTTATAAGAAGGATTATATCTCTGATTTTATTGTAGTCGTTTCTATCGACGTTAAAAATGAAAGTAAAAGCATAACCATTAAAAAAAGCTTCTAAAATAGGATAAGTTGCCTTTTCTTTTCTGGTTTTTATAACAACTTGAGAAGTTTTTCTTGAGTTTATAAACGCCTTTATGTCGGCCAAACTTATTTCTTTTTCTCTCTTAAAAACAGTAGAAAGCATACAGCCTCCTTAAGTGAATTTAAGGGCGGAAAGCCGCCCCTAACTAACTATTTACTTTTTCTTTTAGTGTTGCACCCGCTTTAAACAAAGGTGCTTTATGAGGCTTAATTTTGAGTTTTTCACCAGTTTGAGGGTTTACGCCTTCCCTTTCTCCCCTGTCTCTAACATAAAACTTGCCAAAGCCGGTTAAAGTAACGTTTTTACCTTTCGCAAGGGCGTCACCTACAACATCAATAAAGGCATTAACAAAGGCATTAACGTCCCTTACTTTAGCCCCCGTCCTTTTGGATATCTCCTCTACAAACTCAGACTTAGTCATACAAAAACCTCCTCGAAATAGTAGTATGGGTGTCGGTAATACCAACACCCCTCTATATATAGGGAGTTGTGTTACAGTTTCACAGAAAGGGCAGATCTGATGGACGTGTAAAAATTCTCTTCCAAAGAGTGAGACTGCTGAGCTTCTGCAGAATGGCACTGAGACCCTCAGGTTTAATTGAGTGGGTTTTGCGTTTCTTGTGGTTGATTAGAGTGATGGTTATGTCGTAGTATTCCTTCATCCAGCCCGCGGTATCCTCCCGTTTTATAGTCTTTCTTTCGATTTTCGCCTCTATATAAGGGAATTTTGTAAAGAGTATCTCTTTAAGTTTCTCTAAATTCTCCTTTAAGCTGAAATCGATTTTGTATTCCTGAAAGTCAATACCGTGCAGAACCGCATCTCCTGTGTAGTAGAAAAGCACTTTAGCTATGGCAGTTCTGTGGTTGCCCTCTCTTGAGATGTAGATTTTATCGTTGATTTTGGTGTAGTGCATGTCGGGCTCTTTCTTTTTGCTTTCGAAGTAGTAGATAGGATTCTCGGCAAGCAGGCCAAGGTTAAGGGGCATTCTTTTGCCGAGTTTCAGCATGTCTATCCAGGCTGCACCTACATAGTCAGGGTGTGCAGTGCCTACAACCTGAAAAACATTTACCGATTCAGAACTACACCAGTAGTGATAAACGCAGAACGGCTCAAGAGACTTAATGTCGGGAAAGGGCTCTATGGTGTTGTTGAGAATGCAGTCGCGGCTTTTGATCTCCGAAATGACTTCGTCTGTGTTCCGGCTTATGCGGTATATGGCTTTCTGGACAGACTCCGTGGGTTTCCAGTTGTGCATTTAACACCTCTTCTATATATAGGGAGTTGTGTTACAGTTTCTACTCTAATCTTATTTTAAAAACTTGACAAATTATAAAAGATGCCTTATTTTGCCAAAAATAATCTTTTACGGAATTCGGGCAGTAACCCTGCGCAAACTATAAGGTACAGGGCGAACCCCGAGAGTTGTTTATAATGGAAGAAAGCGACATTTTAATACTTGATAAATCTGAAATTAGTTTCTTTGATTTAGAATACATACTACCCAAATTAGAGAAAAGTAAAAGAGTTGAATTAATCGGAACTAAGTATTTTATAGATCCTTCCTTTTGGGCAATTCTCAGGTGCGAAAAGCTAAGAAGAACAAGAATGGAAAATAACTTAGAGATAATGGCAGATGAAGATTTTAAAAAATCCAAAGCTTACGATTACTTATTGAAAATAACTGATAGAGAATTTTCTTCCACTACAGTACCAATAAAAGATTTTGCCCCAACAAATGTCGACGATGCAGATATTTTTGCAGAAGATTTTATAGATTTAATGCCTGTGGAAGACTATAAACTATCCTCTTTTCTGAAGTATATAGTAAGAGAGCTTGTAACAAACGCTATAGACCACTCGGACAGCATAATAAGCACAATATGCGCTGGTCAAATGTTTCCTAATCTAAAAGAAAGCGAAATAGTTGTTGTAGACGCAGGTGTGGGCTTTCTCAATACATTAAAAAGAAAATACAAAGAATTAAGAAGTGATGATGACGCTATAGAAAAGGCTCTGCAAAAAGGTGTCACAGGCTACACAAAAAGATCAAATAGATACCATCTATACAACAAGAATATTGGTTTTGGTCTTTATGTGATATCAAGAATAATTGAAAGTTTTGGTGGCACACTTAAAATAATATCAAGAAAGGGAAGCCTTACTTTAAAAGATGGGCATATATTAGATAAAACCTTATTTAAAGAAAATCTTTGGAGAGGCAGCATAGTAATTGTGCGACTAAAATACGACAAGTTTTTTGATATAACTTTAGAAGATTTTCTAAAAGTTATCAGAAAAGAGGACAGAGAAAAAGAGGAAGAAGATATCTTCTAAGCAAAAGCGTGCATGAACGGCATTTCACCTATCTTTTCTTTATTCTCTTTATGCCATCTGTTACTGTAGTCTACAACCCAATTAAGAACTTCTTTGATTTCTCCGTTGTAATTAACAGCCTTTACGTTCTGTTTTATAAAATCCCTGCCGTAATATCGAGTGAATATGCCGATAATCTCGTCTCCAAAGCTCTGAGTTATACCTTCTATGCCAGCAAAATCCAAAGTCACGGTATTACCTTCTGCAAAAACTTTCTCCATCATCTCTCTTATCTTTTCACCGCTCGGTCTTGTTCCTAAAAAACTCACACCAGGAAATATATCTTTAATTCTTATTACAACATTTCTCATAGTTCACCTCTTTTAACTTCCCTTAGTTAAAAGTTTACCTCATTACCGCCATTTGTCAAGTTTTTCCCTATATATAGGTGTTTGTGTTGCAATTACCCTAACCTCGTCCAACAAAAAAAAGAATGATGTTGATATTTGGTTGACTTTACGGTAATGAAGTTATACTATTTAGTATAACTTCATTGAAAGGAGGTTTCAATGCTTGCAAAGGTTTTCAATAAAGGGCAGGTGGTGATACCTGCAAGACTGAGAAAGAAATACAAGATAAACATAGGTGATAAGGTTAATATAATTGAGGAAGATGATGGTATAAAGATAGTTCCTGTTGAATCCTACGATAATATGGCGGAAAATCTTGCCGGTATTTTTAGCAACTATGCAGATAAAGAGGTTGATGAAAAAAGTATAAATAAAGCCACAGAGGAATACCTTGTGGAGTCTGTGAAAGATGAGATACATTGATACGAATGTCATATTGAGGTTTCTAACCGATAAAAATCCTAATAAAAAACTTATTGATTTATTTAC
>JALTEO010000326.1 GCA_027073875.1 Bacteroidales bacterium | reverse complement strand
CTTTTATTATTTGCTTTATTGTATATTTTATAGCAAAGATGGTTTCACAAATAAATGCAGACCAATTTGAGGCAGAAGTTTTAAACTATAAAGGCGTCGTTTTCATTGATTTTTATGCCGACTGGTGCGGACCATGCAAAATAACATCGCCTATCGTTGATGAGTTATCAAAAGAGATGAAGGGGATAAAATTTGTCAAGGTTGATGTTGATAAAAACCAAGCACTAGCATCTCAGTACAATATATTTTCTATTCCTACATTTATTATTTTTAAAGGCGGTAAGGTCGTAAACCAATTTGTAGGGGGAAGGGGGAAGGAGAGTTTTGTTGAGGAGATTAAAAAAGTGACTGGTTAGTTTATACTTAAGACAAGCAATGATTAAAAAAACAAAAGCGGAAATAAGAAGAGAGAGAATCTGGAAAATAATAATAATAGTTTCCAGCGCCCTGCTTATTCTCTCAAGTATGGCACCATTATTTTTCTTAAGGTGAGCTGCGGCTTCATAGGTTTCTGGTTTGTGGGTAAGCTATCCTCTCGCAATAGAGAAAACGAAGACGTTTTCCGCACCGCCTGTCTTTAAAACACGCGCTGCTTCCTTTGTAGTATGCCCACTCGTCACAATGTCATCTACTAATATGAAGTTCTTCCCTTTAATATCTACCCCAGATCTTATCTCAAAAGCGCCTTTTACATTACTTTTCCTCTTACTATGATCTTTCAAAAAAGATTGGGGAACTGTGTCTTTCTTTCTTAGCAGAATGTTATCTAGAGGTTTGTTGAATAAAGAGCTTATATATTCTGCGATATATAACGCCTGGTTAAATCCGCGCCATCTCTCCCGTGTTTTATGGAGCGGGACAGGACAGATTGTAATACTATTATTGATTTTCATTATGGGGGATAGGTTTTGTAAAATATCAGCTTTTATGCTGTTTAAAAAGTCATCAAAACCTGCCTTTACAAGCTTGTATTTCAGCTTTTTAATAACCCTTCCAGCCACACCGTGATAATAGAACAAGCCTATAAAACCATCCACACCATATCTCCTTTTGCACGATATATGAGTTAAACCGGCAAGGCTAGGTTTAAAACAGTAAATACAAACTTGTTTTTTAACCCTTTTTAATTTGCTATTACAATCGGAGCAAAAATAACTGCCTATCTTGCCACATGAGAGGCAGTGTCTTGGGAAAAAAAATTGTTCTAAAAACATCTGGAATTACCTTGTCTTAAGGTGTCCTAATGAGTCCACGCACTCTGGAACCATATCGACAGGAAAGTTATACGGCTTTATCTTTTCGCAACTTATTGTGCCATTCCCATCATCAACAATAATCCACTTGCCATTTTTTTTGTATGCTAAAAACCAGCCTCCCGCTATCTCACCGTCAAACTTAATTCCCCCTTGCGCATAAGAACCGCTTTGTTTGCTTATGGTGACATTTGCTTTCTCAACCGGCTTATTATACTTGGCGGCAAAGGCTTTTTCTAGAAGCTTTTTATCTGATTTCGCAGGAGTGGCTGTTGGAATAGGAGTGTTTGTTAAGGTTGGCATCTGTGTATCAACCGGAGTATTGGTTAAGGCGCTGGTAACTCGCGTTGAGGTTGTTGGAGATGTTTTACTTATTTTATCCATAGTAATATTCTTCTGATAAAACCACATTGAGAATACGCCGAGTAAAAAAATAGAGAGTAAAACTAAGACAGAAAGGGATGTTTTAAAAAAATTAGAATTGCCCACTGTTTTATAATATACATT
>JALTEO010000325.1 GCA_027073875.1 Bacteroidales bacterium | reverse complement strand
CAATTGAATAATTGAATAATTGAACATATAAATTATGAACTTTAAACTTTACGAACGATACAGATGGGTAAATTTTAAATTGCTGAATATGATTAAAATACAAAACTGTAAGCAGATGAAAAAGCGTTTATTTTATGTGGTTGTTCTTTTTCTGATATTCCCGTTTAATGGTATTTCGCAAGAGTCCGGCAAAGGAAAGAATGTAACCGTAGTGAAAGAATATACACCAACTATCTCCGATGCTTTTAAAGTTAATATCAACCCATCGGTTGTGGATACGGTTTCAGTTAAACCGGAAGATTTCAGATATTATTTTGTTAATAAACCGATTTTTGTGCCGTTTCAGGTACAACCGATTCATGCGGCAAAAATGCTGGGCGAACCGTTGGCATTATTACACAAAAATTATTTAAAAGTTGGTTTTGCTTCTAATATAATGCCCTTATTTGAGTATTATTACAATAGCTTGCGTTCCAAAGAGTTTCAATATGGCGTTTATGCTAAACATTTATCATTTAATAATAAGATAAAATTGGAAAATGGGAAGAAAGTGCCGGCCGGCTTCTCCGATAATGAGATAAAATTTTATGGAAAACGAATGTTGCGATATAAAGTTGTTGGTGGAGGACTGAATTTTACCCGTAACGGTTTTCACTACTATGGTATCAATCCCGCCTTAGATACAATTCCTGATAAAGACACTATTTTTCAGCGGTTTCTGAAATTTAATATGAATTCGTATATCAAATCTACTTATATGGACAAAAACCATATTAACTACTTTACCAAGTTAAATTATGGATTCTTTCAGGAGAAATTTGGTAGTTACGAAAATCAGTTGACATTAGACGGAAAACTATCGGGAATATTTGATGACGAGACTGTAGGTGTTGATTTTACAGGAGCTTACATTAATCAAAATACGACTTCCGATACATCTAATGAAGTATTGGTAAAATTGATGCCGTATGTTAGCAAGATTGAAAAAGTATGGCGTATTCAGGCAGGATTGAAAGTGGCTGCTGATGAACAAGGTGATTCTCTGCTGTGGCATTTTTATCCAATGGTTAATATGCAGTATAATATCATTGAAAATATTATGATTCCGTATATTGGCTTTGACGGCAATCTGAATGCTAATCACTTTTCTACTATCCATGAGGAGAACCAGTTCGTAAAACCTGATTTATTGGTTAAGAATGAAAATAATAAAATGACTTTATTCAGTGGTATCAAAGGTTCGTTTACCAAAACGATGTTTTATGATTTTGGCGTTGCCTTCAAATTAGTTGACGATATGCACTTTTTTGTAAATGATACGAACGAACTGCTTATGAATCACTTTGATGTGGTCTATGATGATGTGCAATTATTTTCTTTACACGGTGAAATTACTTGGAAAAAAACACAAAAGTGGAATTTGTTGCTTCGTGCCGATTACAACAAATATACAATGGACAAAGAAGAATACCCGTGGCAAAAACCGGAGCTGATTGTAGCTGCTTCATCTAAATATAATCTCCGCGACAAGATTCTGCTTAATATTGATTTGTTCTATTTGGATAAAGTTTATGCTAAAACATTTGATGCAACAGGTGCTGTTACACCTTTGTTAATTACGCCTACTTACGACATTAATCTCGGATTGGAATACCGTTACAGTAAATTCCTGTCGGGTTTCATTACCGCCAAAAATATCTTAGGCAAATACGATATGTGGAACTATTATCCTACAATGGGATTCCATGTGATGCTGGGGGTGACTTATGCGTTTTAATTTCTAGACAAACGGCGTTTTTCTTTTTGCTAGTAAGCATTTAATTTAGATTTTTGCCTTGAATAATCTTTGGTTAAAAAAAATGTTCTAAATTTGACTAAAAATTATTTACGATGAAAAAGTTTTTTAAGATTCTGGCTATTATTATTTTAGTGCTGATTATCGGTTTGTTTTCCATTCCGTTTTTATTTAAAAGTAAGATTGTGGAAATGGCAAAAACCGAAATTAATAACTCGGTGAATGCCGATGTGAATTTTGGCGAGTTTGACTTGTCGATTTTTAGTAGTTTTCCGAATTTGGCATTTACTATTAACGATTTATCGGTGATTGGAACCGATACTTTTGCCGGTGATACGCTGGCATATATCAATAAAATGTCATTGGTAGTGGACTTGATGAGTGTAATGGGCGACAATATTAAAGTGCGTGCCATTGAACTGAATCAACCTGTCATTCATGCCATTGCCTTGAAAGACGGTACTGCTAACTGGGATATTGCTCCGGAAGATACAACAACAGTTGCCACCGAAGAAACACCGGAAGACACCACTTCATCTAATTTTAATCTGGCATTGAAACGGTTACAGATTACAGACGCAACCATTAGTTACCGCGATGATGATTTAGGCGTTTCCACTACGCTCAAGCACATGGATTTAACGCTGAAAGGTAATATGTCGTTGGCAAAAACCACGCTGGAGATTGTATCGGTAATAAAAGAAGCCGGTTTTTCTTACGAGGGTGTGGACTATCTGACCAAGGCAAATATTACCATGAATGCAAAAATTGGTGCCGATATGGATAAATGGGTTTATACTTTTGAGGATAATAAATTTACAATTAATGATTTGCCATTGTCGTTTGACGGGGAGGTAGCCATGCCGACAGACGATATTAGTATGGATCTGAGTTTCGCTATAAAAGACAGTCCGTTTAAGCAATTATTGTCGTTGATTCCTGCGTTGTATATGAACGATTTTGCAGGATTGAAAGCATCGGGGACATTCTCTTTCGATGGTAAACTGAAAGGTATTTACAATGATAGCTTGATGCCCGGATACGATATTAATCTCGGAATAAATAACGGTTCGTTCCAATATCCTGATTTGCCAAAAGCCGTGAAAAATGTAGCAATGGACCTAAATGTCAAGAATTTGGATTCCGCAGATATTAATAAAACAGTGGTGAACCTGAAAAAATTCCATTTGGAAATGGCAGGCAATCCCGTAGATGCCAAACTGATTTCCAAGAATTTGTTGGTTGACCCGTATATTGATGCTTTTGTAAAAGGAAAAGTGGATTTGGGCTCGGTAAAAGATATTATGCCCATGGATAGCGTTGATTTAAACGGATTGATTACTGCCGATTTGAGCATGAAAGGAAATCTCTCTGCAATTGAAGAAGAACGGTATGAAGATTTTCAGGCAGATGGTAATTTGGGTATCCAAAATATGGTCTATAAAAGTGCCGATATGCCTGCAACGACTATCAAAGATATGTTGATGAGTTTCTCACCGCAGTTTGTCGCTTTGAAAAATTTTGATGCCAAAGTGGGCAAAAGCGATTTACACGCCGATGGTAGAATCGACAACCTGTTACAGTATTATTTCAAAGACGATACGCTCACAGGCAGTTTTAATTTCAATGCCGGCTATTTTGATGTGAACGAGTGGATGAGCGATGATGAAACCGCCGCTGCTGAAACAGCAACAACGACAGACACTGCTGCTTCAGAAGAATTATCGGTGGTGGAAGTTCCAAAGAATATCGATTTTACGCTGAATTCCGGAATTGGCAAGTTGCATTATGACAATTTGGATATTGACAATTTTAAAGGCATGTTAATTATTCGTGGAGGTGAAGTTATTATGCGGAAGTTATCTATGCAAGTGCTTGATGGCACTATTGCCATGAGTGGGAAATACAGCACAAAAGATATGTCAAAACCAAGTATGGATTACGAAATGAGTTTGACCGATATTGATTTGCCGAAAACTTATGCCGCTTTTAACACAATTCAGAAACTGGCACCTATTCTTGAAAAATCTACGGGTAAAATTTCAGGGAAAATGACACTGTCAATGATTTTGCAACCAAATATGGAGCCGGACATGAAAACTTTGAACGGCTTTGGAAATATTCAAACCAAGAGTCTGGTAATCAAAGGTTCTAAGTTGTTCTCAATGATGGATAGCTTTTTTGGTACCAACAAGTTCTCTGAGTTTAAACCAAAAGATACTAACCTGAGTATTAAGATAAAAGATGGAAATGTGTCATTCGACCCTTTTGATTTTGCGGTGGGAAAAGCTACCGCACATACCGAAGGCAAACAAAGTGTTGAAGGTGCATTAGATTATAAAATGAATTGGTCGGTGCCAAAATCGGAATTCGGTTCATCAATCGGTTCCGTGATGGATGCTGTTACAGGTAAATTGAAAGCCCAAGGTATCAATGCCGACATTGGCGATAATATTGATTTTAATGTGTTGGTTGGCGGCACCATTGATAAACCGGACATCAAAGTCCTGCTTGGCGACCAAACCGGTTCGGTAGTTGATGCGGTAAAAGACCAAATCAAAGACAAGGTAAACGAAGAAATAGACAAGGCAAAAGAAAAAGCCATTGAGGAAGCCAAAGCCAAAGCAGCACAACTGCTTGCTGAGGCACAGAAACGGGCAGACCAAGTAAAAAAGGCGGCACATCAAACAGCAGAGAAGATTCGTAAGGAAGGCAAGAATACCGCCGCAAAAATCCGTAGTGAAGCCCAAAAGCAAGCTGACGACCTGATTAAACAAGCCGGTAGCAATCCTATAAAGAAAAGACTGGCAAAGGAATCGGCAAAGAAAATAAAATCCGAAGCCGAGAAAAAAGCAAAACAAACAGAGAATACGGCTAACAGTAAAGCCAACGATATAGAAAATAAAGCCAAAAAAGAAGCTGATGGCATTGTGCAAAAAGCCAAGCAGCAAGGCGATGAACTGATAAGGAAAGCGGAGAATAGTTAACCCACTTTATTTACAGTTAACAATTTATGCCGAAGGCATCCTTTCTATATAGTGCATAGTGTAGTAGTGTGTAGTTCATAGTGTATAACACAATTCCTTCGTCTTTTTTGAGTGTTCTTGCTTAAATCAATGAAAAGTATGAAATAAGTTTATAAAGAAGAACAAGCAAAAAAGAAACTTTTTATACCAAAACGAATTATAAATTCAAAAAAGACTTGGTATAATGCCGATGCTACATGAAAATAGTACAATAAATTGTACTATATTGAATGTGCAATCGGTATTAAATCGGCGTTCAGTGTTCGGTATTCGTTATTTAGGCAAATAATATCGGATATTGATTAACTGCCGAAGGCATCCTTCCGGAAAGAATCCCTTTGGGACTTTGGGAGAATAATAAATTTCGAAGTTTTATCCTAATAAATCTTGGCAAATCATTGGACTATTTGCTATTTGTATTTGGTATTAAATCCAAATGCTTATTTTGTGTGGATAATTTTTATTATGGTATTCCATCCCATATTTCAATATCGTCAATCCATTGATGTTTTGGATTCGCATTTCCATATATTTGTGTCAACATAATAAAATCAATAGGTTTGGAATGTCGAGTGGTAGGTCCGTAATGGTCTCCTATTATTTGTCCATTTATTTTCCATAATGCTCTGCCGTCATCACCTTCGCTCCAATGCCAGTAAAATTCTGTTAAAAACCATTTATTGACCGGAACAGTAATATTTTTATTATCAATTTCCCAAATCGGATGTTCGGGATTTTTGTCGCCTTGCCAATGCCAATATGGAACACCGTCATTATCTGTGTATATAAATGCAATCAGTCTAAATCCTGTACTCCAGTGGTCTTTATAACCTTTGGTTTTATATTCAAAAATTGCTCGCCACATATCCGGTTGAAATAAACTTGCACTATCTAACTTAATCCAATATTTAATATATAAATCTTTTGTCCCTTCCGGAATATCAAGAATTTCATATGGGCATTGTGTTATATTTACATTGTAATGTTCTATGTTATAAAGTGCTTTTGTAGAATCTCCATTGTGACCGATTACGGTTTGTATTTTGTTTTCAAGAGCTTTAAAATTATCGTCATCGACAAAATGCAGACCGCCGGTATTTGCCCCGAGCACCTTTATCGGCCAACTGAAGCCGGTTTCCGAATCGGTTCCTTTAATTAGTTGGTATCTTCCTATCGGCGTATCATCATTCGGTTCTTCGAGATACACACCGTCTTCAAAACCGGATTTGAACAACAGTCTTGGTTTGACAGGTATTTCATTGGGTGATTCTTTTTTACAGGAAATGAATACTAATAAAACTCCGATTAATGATATGATGATAC
>JALTEO010000324.1 GCA_027073875.1 Bacteroidales bacterium | reverse complement strand
CAACTATATTTTATTAGTTTAAATTTATTTTTCATTTTTGTTTTGTCGCAAGGAAGCGGAAGTATGCTCTGCCGGGGAGCAACCTGCCAGGAATACTTGCAACTTGGAAACATTTATAGGCGAAGACTGGGTTGTTTTTATGTCCGGTCTTTTTATTTTTTGACACAAAGATTCCGAAACAAATTCAAAATGACAAAAAAATCTATTTAGTATTACAGCATCTTTCGCATTTCTTCAAAATGGCTGTCGGTAACAGGAACCAACGGCAAACGGAGTTCATTTTTTACCAATCCCATTAATGATAGCAATGCTTTGATTCCGGCAGGGTTACCGTCTTTGAAAATGGTATTGATAAATGGCAATAAGCGATAATGTATTTCAGCGGCTTCAGTAATCTTGTTTGCCAACATCAGCTGTGTCAATTGCCGCATTTCTTTCGGAAAGGCATTGCCGATAACGGAAATAACTCCTGCAACCCCCATACTCATTAAAGGGAATGTCAGTGCATCATCACCGGAAATTATTTTAAAATCCTGTGGGCAATTATCCAAAATTGTCATTATTTGCGAAAGGTTTCCCGATGCTTCTTTTACTGCAATAATATTTTTCTTTTTGGCTAATGCCAATGAGGTTTCGGCATCAATATTTACTGCTGTTCGTCCGGGGACATTATATAACATGAGTGGTCGTGGTGAATATTTTTCCAACTCGGTATAATGGGCAATCAGTCCGCGTTGGTTTGGCTTGTTATAATAAGGTGTTACCGACAGAAAAGCATCTATGCCGTCAAAATTACCTGTTTTCATTTCTGTAAGTAACGACTGTGTGTTATTTCCACCCAGTCCCATCACAACAGGAATCTTCCCAACTACCCGTTTGCGGACAACGGTTAATATTTCTTTTTTCTCTGTGGCTGACAACACAGGTGCTTCGGAAGTGGTGCCAAATACAACCAAATAATCAATATTAGGAACTAAATAATCCAATAATTTCTCCAGTGCAGGAAAATCAACTGATTTATCTTCATTAAACGGTGTAATCATTGCTACACCCAATCCTGTAAGTTCCGGTTTCATCGTTATTGATTTATAGTTGTTAAATAATATTTTATCTGGTCGATAAAATAATCTAAATTATCGTCAGGTTTCAGTGTTATCATAAAGTCGCTATAGGAGCGGGATTCGTAAAATTTTCCGACTTTGAATTGTGCTTTTGACAATCCTACTAAATATTGCATGGTAATAATTTGCGTTAAGCTCGTATCTATCAGTATATCAAATGGTTTATTGATAAATTCTTCATATTGAATATTTCGTGGTTTACCATACCATGTCATGTTTTTCTTCGAGAAAAAAAGAATAGAAGTACCGCGGTAAAAAAACTTTTGAAACTCCTCATTTTTCACAAATGCCAAGACAAAAACGGATTTTTCTTGCTGTCGCAACCACTCCGTAAATTTTGAAATGGTTTTATACTTCTCAATAGTGTCAATATTAGCAACTATGGCAATGGTTTTAGCATCGTTTAAGTTTAAGAATGCGGGGTCCCGTTTTATTTTAGCAATTTTCTTTTCTAAAAAGTAATAGCCGATATTTTCCCTAAGTTCTTTAAACATAATCCGCCTCAAAAGTAGGAAAATTTATTTAGTTTGAATTAGTTTTTTTCATGGAACATTAAATCTAATATTTAGTTAATGAATATCCTGCAATATCTTTTCCATACTTTGTATCGCAGAAGTTTATGAACTAAGACAGATAGAAC
>JALTEO010000323.1 GCA_027073875.1 Bacteroidales bacterium | reverse complement strand
GTATTAAAAATTTGGTGATTAAACGGTTCGAAACCATTTCAAATAACGGATTATTTTCCTTGTCAGTAATTTCCAACAATTTATTTTTAAAATATTCAGTATTATCGAGACTGACTTGCTTCAATTTATCTGCCAAGACAAAAACGGGAATACCATTATCTTGAAGAATTTTACAAAATTCAGCAGTCTTCACCTTATTAATAAAACCATCGGAAAGCACTAAATCTGCTCCCAAAAAAGCAATATCAACATATTGAATTATGTCCGCAATACCATCATCATTAATAAGTTTAACACTAAAGTTTTCTCGTTCCAAAAAATGAGCTTGAACTTTTCCCTCACCTCCCGGCAACGAAACCGTTTGGTAGATTTTACGAATATCCGCTCCGCTATCCCGAAGTGCTAACAAAAAATACTTAATTGATCGACTGTTGCTGTGAAGCAGAATATGATGCGATTTCAATCCCGCATTCAAAAAATATTCAACTTGTTTATATGACAAATCATTGTAATACAGAACAATAGAATCGATATAAGAGAAAAGCAATAAATTTCGTTTTTCAGAATCCAAGAGTATATTTTTTATTGCCGAAACCACATTAAAAACAGAAACAAAACCGGATTGTTTTACCTCCAACACATCTAAACTTTTCAAGATTGGCTGTACGGCATTTTCATCTACATGTAAATTACGAATCAATTCAAAGGCATCGAAAACAGAAAACACCAAATCCAATGAGCCGGAAGAACGGTCATCAGCTATCTTTAGTATTTTTGAAATCAGAGTTTTTACTTCGGTTTGCACGCTGTAAAATTAGTAAAATTTCAGCTTTGCAAAAAACAGATTGAATAAAATAAAGTTACTACATTTGTAAAAAATAGTTTCCCTTATGGTGGCAAAAGATTTAATTTCGGATATTGTTTCCCCGCTGTTCACCTCTGACACCGGCAATACAGCTCTAAGTTGGATGGAAATTCACAAAATTTCGCATTTACCCATTGTCAATAATAAACAGTTTCTCGGATTAATTTCCGAATCCGATATTTTTGACATCAACTCACCGGAAACACCTATTGGCAACCACAAGTTATCACTCTTTAGTCCTTTTGTGTTCGATGACGACCATATTTATACCGTTATTGCACTTGTCAAGAAACTGAAACTAACAATTATACCAGTACTTGACCACGACAATAATTATCTCGGGGTCATCACCTTGCAAGACATTGTTTATCATTTTTCAGACCTTATTAATGCAGAACAACCCGGTAGCATTATCATTTTAGAAATCAATGTTAACGATTATACCCTTTCGCAAATCAGCCAAATTGTAGAAAGCAACGATGCTAAAATCTTAAGTGTTTATCTGCATACTAACCCCGACACCACCAAATTGGAAGTTATTCTAAAATTAAATGTCATTGATTTATCGGCTATTATCCAAACATTTATCCGCTACGAATACAATATCAAAGCATCGTACCAAGAAGAATCGGAGATGAACGACTTATACAAAAACAGATACGACTCTTTTTTGCGATACCTGAATATTTAAGTTTATGCGGCAGATATTAACCGTCATCTTTTTCTTGAATGTCCTCACGGGACTCACACAAAATCGTATCATAAAAAATATCAATCTTTCCGGCAATAAACAAACAAAAGACTTTGTAATTTTCAGAGAATTATCATTCCAGAATGGCGACACCATCAATTTAAACGATTGGCATTCAATAAAGGAACATAATGAAGAAAATTTACTTAACACAGGACTATTTAATTTTGTTACCATTTCGCAAGATTCAACCAATAGCGATAAAAATTATTTAACCATCGTGATTGTCGTGGAAGAACGCTGGTATCTGTGGCCCTACCCTATTTTAGAGCATGCCGACAGGAATTTCAGTTCTTTTTTGTATTACCACGACTGGCAAATGATAAATTACGGATTTTATCTGGAAAAAGAAAATTTTCGCGGCAGAAACGAAGTATTAAAAGCCAAAGTCCGCCTCGGTTATCACGAGCAATACGGCTTTTACTACGGGAAACCCTTTTTCCGAAATAATAAAAATAATGGCGTCGGTTACTTTTTTGCTTATAACAGGCAACACGAAAGCTCCTATGCTACAGACAATAATCGTCTGAAATATGTCAGTTGCGACACTTGCTATCTGCGACAAAGCTATGAATCGGAATTTTATTTTTTACACCGATTTGATTTCTATCATCATCTAAACCTGACACTTGGTTTTGCCGACAGAAAAGCCACCGATACATTATTAGCATTAAATCCCAATTTTTACCAAAACGACCAATCTCAAATAACTTACCTGACGGCACAAATCAGCTATTCTATTGACAAACGCGACATTCATTATTATCCCATCAGGGGATATTACCTTGGCATTGCAGCAAAAAAATATGGTGTAGGACTTTTTAACGGACTTAACAAATATGCCGTATTCTTTGACGGCAGAAAATTCTGGCAATTTTCACCACGATGGACAGCCGCCAACAGTATTGGTATTCGTAAAGCATCTGAGAAACTCCCCTACATTCTGAATTATGGTCTCGGCTATGGTGCTTACCTTAACGGATTTGAATATTTTGTGATTCAGGGTAGCGACTTTGTTACTTTTAAAAATATGGTACGATTCAATATCCTACCACGGAAAGTTTCGTATTTCCCGTTTATTCCACTCAATAAATTCAATAAGATTCATTATGCCGCTTATATCAATGCCTTTTTTCATACGGGCTATGTCAAAAACTACCAATCTATCACTGCTAACAACAATACCATGGAAAACACGCTACTCTATTCCTATGGTTTAGGATTAGATATCGTAACTTACTATGACAAAGTATTCCGCATTGACTTTTCCGTTAACAACTTTGGACAAAAAGGCATTTACTTGCACATGACAGCACCGATATAAAATCATACGCCTTTCAATCTCTTGATATCTTTCGGAACAATTAACAATTAACAATTCGTTCAAAGGTATTCGTAATTCGTAATTAATTAGTCGCTCTATTCATAATGCAAGGCAATAATCGGATCTAATTTAGCTGCTTTTATTGCAGGTGTAATACCTGATGCTAATCCTACTACAAAACATAAAAATACACCAAGAAGAATCCATAGCCACGGAATAATAAACCCTGTGCCCGTAAAAATAGAAACGATATTTCCGATACCAATACCGAGAATTATTCCAAAGATGCCTCCTAACTGTCCGATAAAAACCGCTTCGAACAAAAATTGTTGCTTAATGGCTTTAGGTGTCGCCCCCATTGCTTTTCGCACACCTATTTCCTTGGTGCGTTCCGTTACCGACACCAGAACAATATTCATTAATCCCACAGCCGCTCCCAACAGCGTAATCAGTCCGATAATTGTTGCCGAGATTGTTACGAATTTAATATTTTCAAAAAGCATATTTGCCAGATTATCACTCTGCGTTATCTCAAAATTATTTTCCTCGTTCACTTTTAGTTTCTTTACTTTCCTCATCTGCCCTTCCGCCTCGCTCACAGCCAAATCCATCTTCGCAATATTTTTTGGTGTTACATTAATGGTATAACTAATATCGCTGCGATAAAAATTGTTTCGTGCCACCAACAAAGGTACCAGACATTGATCATCCGTACGATCGGTCATACTATTGCCTTTGGATTTAAAAACACCCACTACACGATATTTTTGATTACCAATTGAAATCATTTTATTAATCGGGTCTTCTTTGCTACCAAAAGCATGCTCCGCCACATTAGCTCCGATAATCACAACATTACTGCCACTCGTCAAGTCTTTTTCGGTAAAGAAATGTCCTTTCCCAATAGTGTTACCCGAACATTTCAGATAATTACCATCCGCACCAATCACGGTAACATTGGGGTTTGACTTGTAAGAACCATACTTAATTGTTGCTCGTCCTGTGGCGTGCATTTGCGTAGCAACCCACGCCGGAAAATCAAAAGATGCTTTAAACTTTTCTGCTTCACGATAAGAAATATTTTCGTAAAACCGTGCTCGTCCCCGCTTACCGGCATGAACTTTTATCGTTCTGTTTGATATCTGAAAAGTGTTAGTACCCATCGTGGCAAACTGCTCATTCAATGAGTTCTTTATGGCATCAATTGCCGTAAGAATACCAACAAGTGCCATTATACCAAAAGCAATAATACTGATAGTAAGTATCGTTCGTAATCGATTGGATTTTATTGCATTCCAAGCAATTCTAAGATTTTCCTGAAAAAGAATCCACGACCGCATCGCAAAAAGTTTTTACAAATTTAACATAAAAGATACTATCTTTTGGAAAGATAACATCTTTTTTTGAGCAAGTTAACGGGGAATCATCCTTAAAACCGAGAAATACGGAAAATGATCGGAATACGGAATTTCAATCGTTTTGGCATAAACAGCATGAAAACGGCTATCGTACAATATGTAATCTATCCTGTAAGGAATAAAAAATTGATCGTAAGTAATTCCAAAACCATTGCCTGCTTCCAAAAAACTATCATATAAATTTTGTGATAAAGTATGATAAGTATAAGAATTTGGAATATCATTAAAATCGCCACAAACAATCACCGGATACGGCGATGCATTTAAGGAATCCTTGAGTATGGCTACCTGCCGTGCCCGTTTTCTGTACGCTTTTCGCAGCAACTTTAACAACGGCGAAACCTCCTTAATACGCTGTTTATCAACATCATCCGGAATACTGTCTAAAAAATTATATTCCTTGACTCCGAGATGGAACGACTGCAAATGACAATTAAAAACACGAATGGTATCCGCATCTTTTACGACATCGGTAATCAGCACAAAATTAAAAGAGTTATTAAAAATAATTTCTTCTCTGCCGACAATCGGATATTTTGAAAAAGTAGCCATTCCGAAATGAAAATAGCGATTGGTACGCGGAAAATACTCGTGAATAAAATCGGTATGCAACAAACCTGACAAAGTATCCGTGGTATTAAAAATATTTCTGTCGTCAATCACATATTCCTGAAAACAAGCAATATCCGGCTGAATGCTATCTATAAAATGAATCATCTGTCGTCGGCTGTTAGCATTATGCGACCAGTTATACAGGTCAAAAGTTTTTACATTATATGACAACACACGGATATCTCCGGTTTGAATATCCTTTTTGTTTGAAAAATGAAAAGCAAAAAAACGATGATGATAGAAATATCCACCAAGAATGATAATAAGTAACACATAGCGATACAATCGTTTTTTGAAAAAGAACGAAACGACAAGCAAAAGAATATTTGCAAGCAATATCAACGGAAACAACAATGAAAGAACCGAAAAATGCCACGATGACAAAGGATTGATATAAGGTGTAAGATACGATAGCAGAAGTAATAATGCAACAATGCTGCCAACAGAAATCAAAAGGATATGTAGAATTTTTTTTATCAAATATCAATTATTAGATGAGCGAAACAAAATATCTTTTTCTTCTTTAGTCAAGCTGTCATAACCCGATTGTGCAATTTTATCCAAAATTTCGTCCATTCGTTTCCTGTCCTGATTTTTCCGTTCATTATATTCCCAGTCGCTCTTGGTTTTATAGGGATTGTTGTGCACTTTAAATTTTAGTTTCGGCTTAAACAAATCCTGAAAGAAACGAAAAAAACCATCCATAAAGCCGGTTATATCTTTATTCATCCGCATTTGGTAACCGAACAAAAAGCCGAAAGCCGCTCCGCCGAGATGAGCAATATGTCCGCCGGCATTTCCGGAAGGTATGGACAAGATATCTATTACCACGGTAAAAATGGCAATATATTTCAATTTTACCGGACCAATAAAAAGTAAATAAATTGTATAATCGGGCATATAAGCAGAAACCGCCAATACCACTGCCAACACAGCCGCTGAAGCCCCTAATGCTTTTGCCAAAGGCAATACCGTTTCAAAAACGGGAAAAATATTATAGCTCAGGATGTAAAATCCGGCACCTACCAAACCACCAAGCAAATACACATTCAGCAACTGACGATTAGAAAAAAATTGTAAAAATATTTTACCAAACCAATAGAACCACAACATATTAAAAAGGATGTGCATAAGCCCCTCATGCAAAAACATATACGAAATAAGTGTCCAAGGTTTTAGC
>JALTEO010000322.1 GCA_027073875.1 Bacteroidales bacterium | reverse complement strand
TCCTTCGGGAGGATGCCTTTGGCACGAATAAAAATGTGATAATTGAATAATAGAACAATTGAATAACTGAATAATTGAACAATTGAATAATTGAACATATAAATTATGAACTTTTAACTTTACAAACTTTTGAACTAAAAATAAACACATGAAACGACTAACATTATTCATTTGGCTGCTATTGCCGCTGACAAGTATTTTTGCTCAGGACAGCACCCTTGTATTATCTTTGGAACAAGCTAAAACTCTTGCCTTACAACAAAACAAAACAGTTCTGAATGCTAAGCTGGATGTGGTTGCTGCCAAAAAGAAAATATGGGAAACAACAGCTATGGGTCTGCCTCAAGTTTCCGGCTCATTCTCGCACAACTACAATATTGACATTCCCGTAACACTAATACCGGCAAAAATTTTCAATCCGCAAGCACCCGATGGCACTTATATGGAAATGAAATTCGGTACCGACCACAATACCAAAGCCGGATTAAGTGCAACGCAATTAATCTTCAGTGGCGAATATATCGTGGGATTACAGGCGGCAAAAACATTTAAACAACTAAGCGAAATTAACGAACAACGCTCCGAAGCCGATGTTAAGGCATTGGTTACACAGTCTTATTTTTTAGTATTAATTGCCCAAGAATCACTAACAATTTTAGATAGCAACCTAACTTTTACAAAAAATATATTGCATCAAACCACCGAAATGCAAAAGCAGGGTTTTTTGGAAGAAACGGATGTTGATCAACTGCAAATCAATGTTACCAATCTTAATAACGCACTCACATCGATGCAACGACAATTAGTCATTGCTGAAAATCTGTTAAAATTCCAGTTAGGTGTCGATTTATCAACAAAAATTGTTTTAACCGACAAATTATCCGAGTTGGTTAATGACGAAAGCACAAAATCACTTATTCAAGAACCGCTGAACATTGAATCACATTTAGATTTTCAACTTATGCAGACACAAGAACATCTTCAGCAATTAAATGTTAAACGGGAAAAATCTACTTTTTTGCCCAACATTGCCGCTTTCTACAATCATCAGGAAAGTATGATGGGCGATAAGATACAATGGTTTGACAATGACGGCAAATGGTATCCTGCCAATATTGTAGGATTTAGCATCAACATTCCCATTTTTTCCAGCGGACAAAGACTAACAAAAGTAGCCGAAGCCAATATTGAATTAGACAAAATCAGAAATCAAAAATGGCAAATGCAACAAAATCTGATAATGCAGGGACTACAAGCAAAAACAGAACTCAATAATGCACTGGATAGTTATCGTGCTAATCAACAAAATGAAATATTAGCCCATAAGATTTATAATCGCACTAAAGAAAAATATCAAAAAGGAATGGCATCGAGCTTGGAACTGACACAAACGCAACTACAATATTTTAAAACCATCCAAGCTGATTTTCAATCCATATTAGATGTGCTAAATGCTAAAAACAAATTAAATAAATTTTTTAACAAGTAAATTATAAAAAAAGAAAATTAATAAAGAATTACAAAAAATAAAAAAAAAAAAAAAAAAAATGCGATAATTACAAGTAATTAACCAAAAATGAACAAATAAATGGATAAAAACTTTACAAACTTTTAACTTTATGAATTTTACAAATTAAAAACTAAACCAATGAAAAATATAAAATTAATTATTCCCGCTGTCGTACTAGTTCTATTAGGAACAGGATGTAATTCAAAAAAGGAAACAGATAATTCCGCTAAAAATGAAGTCAAATTATTTGCCGTAAAGACACAAACCATTAAACCTGATACTTTTATCCATTATTTTCAGGCAACAGGCAATGTGTCTGCCGTAGAATCAGCATTTATCAGTCCACAAGCAAACGGACAATTGATAAAGCTCTATGTTCAGGATGGCGACAGGGTAAGTAAAGGAGAATTACTTGCCGAATTAAATGCAACTGTTCTGAAAAGTAGTATTTCAGAGGTAGAAACACAATTAGCTTTAGCCAAAACGACATTTCAGAAACAAAAAGAACTATGGGATCAAAAGATTGGTTCAGAGATTCAATTTTTGCAAGCCAAAACACAAAAGGAAGCGTTGGAAAAAAAATTAAATACGCTTAATGACCAATTAGCCCTGACAAAAATCACAGCACCTTTTGCCGGTATTGTTGAGAATATTCAAATTAACGAAGGAGAATTGGCAATGCCCGGTAAATTATTGTGTGAATTGACTAACCTCAGCCAAATGAAAGTTATTGCCGATGTGTCCGAATCTTTTTTATCTAAGATTCACAAAAAAGACAAAGTTCGTATTTCATTTCCCGACTATCCTGATAAAATAATTACAGCACCGGTTTACCGCATCGGAAATATTATAAATGCTGCCAACCGGACTTTTAAAATAGAAGTGCGTTTTACCAATAAAGACGAAATGATTAAACCTAATATGACAGCCCAGCTAACAATAAAAGATTTTGAATGCGACTCGGCATTTGTTGTTCCATCCATCATCATTAAAAAAGATTTTGAAAAAGATTTTCTATTCGTTGCCAAGCACCAAGGGAATAAATGGATTGCTGAAAAGATATTTATCAAAACAGGTATTTCCTACGAAAACAAAACAATGGTTACCAATGGACTAAAAAGTGGCGATATCGTAATAACCGATGGCTATAATCAAATTGCAACAGGTTCGGAATTAAAACTTGTAAAATAAAACCGATGGAAAACACAAAAGAAAAAATCAGAGATTTTAAACTAACCGTTTTTTCGCTTAAGAATAAAACGACAATATTCATTCTTACCTTATTGATAATCATCACAGGATGGATGGCGTATGTCAATATGCCAAAAGAGTTATATCCTGAAGTTACATTTCCTTACATAATGGTACAAACCATTTATCCCGGGAATGCACCAACAGATATTGAAAACTTAATTACCCGCCCTATTGAAAAAGAAATTGACGGAATTAAGGGTATCAAGACCATTAAATCAACATCTATGCAGGATGTTTCTGTGATTAATGTTGAGTTCACTTTTGAAACCGACTTACAAGAAGCACTCAATGATGTAAAAGATGCCGTAGATAAAGCTAAAATCAATTTGCCCGATGATTTAGACAAAGATCCAACGGTAAAAGATATTGACTTATCGGAATTTCCGGTTATCAATGTAAATCTTTATGGTGATTTCAGTCTGGACGAATTGAAAAAATATGCCGACAAGTTAGATGATCGCTTTGCTACCATTCCGGAAGTATCAAAAGTAAACATACAAGGCATTAACGATAAGGAAGTACAAATCAATGTAGATTACCCGAAAATGGAAGCCCGCAAAGTCAGTTTCCGGGATATTCAAAACGCCATTGCACAAGAAAATCTTTCTTTATCGGCAGGCAATCTTAAACTAAATGGGACACAACGAACCATTCGCATTGACGGAGAATTTAAAACTGTTGACGATATCAAAAATGTAATCATAAAACACACAAAAGGCAATATTGTTTACCTTAAAGATATTGCTACGGTACAAGAGACTTATGCCGACCCGAACAGTATTACCCGCTTGAACGGAAAACCAGTTTTATCGTTACAGATTGTTAAAAAAAGCGGCAAAAACCTACTAAGTGCCACAGAACAAATCTATCAAATGATTGACAAGGCAAAACGAGATAATTTGGTTCCTCAAAATCTTCATATCACAACCACAAATGACCAATCGGATTTAGTAAAAAAACAATTGAACAACTTAGAAAACTCTATGGTAATGAGTATCCTGTTCGTTGTTTTTATTTTATTCCTGTTTTTAGGATTACGGAATGCCATTTTTGTCGGAACAGCCATTCCACTATCTATGTTTTTGTCTTTTGCCATACTCGGCTGGATGGGCGAAAAAATCAATATGATTGTGTTGTTTGCACTCATTCTTGCCCTCGGTATGCTTGTGGACAACTCTATTGTGGTGGTAGAGAATATTTACAGATGGATGTCGCGTGGTTTTTCAAAGAAACAAGCCGCACGATACGCTACAAGTGAAGTAGCCGTTCCTATCATTGCCTCTACAGCAACCACACTGGCAGCTTTTCTGCCTTTAATCTTTTGGAATAGCATTATGGGAAGATTTATGCACCTTCTGCCAATTGTCCTCATCATTGTTTTAACCTCATCCCTTTTTGTGGCATTAGTTATTGTTCCTGTTTTCTCTGAAGTATTTGTTACCGAAGACGGAAATGAGAAAAAAACAGACAAACGAAAATCACTCATTATTGCAGGAGCTTTGTTAATCATCTCCATTCCATTTTATTTAACAAAAATTTATGGATTTGCTAATATTCTTGCAATAATTGTAATATTCATACTCCTCGGCATTTTTATTTTTGAACGAATAGGCAAATGGTTCTCAACAACATTTTTGGATTGGTTAGATAGTATATATGAAAAACTAATACGATTTTCGTTACGGGGAAAAATGCCTTATGTATTTTTTGCAGGCACTTTTGTTCTACTTATCATTTCGCTGATGTTACTCAAATGGCGACAACCAAAAGTAGATTTCTTCCCCGATTCCGACCCTAATTATATTAATATGATTGTGGAAATGCCTGTTGGTACTGATATCAATGCTACTGACAAATTTATGCGAAAAATAGAAAATGAAGTCAATGCTTTATTACTCCCCGATAAACGAATTGTTAAGTCCGTTTTAACCAATATTGGCAAAGGTGTACATACAGGCAACCGTTTTTCCGGATTACAAGGCAACGATAATACGGGAATGATTACCGTTACTTTTGTAGATTATTCTGAAAGGGGCGGCATCAGCACTTCAGAGATAATGCAAGAAATGCAAAATAATTTCATTGGAAAATATCCGGGTGTTAAATTTACACTTGAAAAAGACAAAAAAGGACCATCTACAGGAAATCCCGTCAACATTGAATTGTCAGGTGATGATTTTAATGTATTACTTGCTTACTCCGACTCCATAATGCATATTATTGACACAGCACACATTAAAGGTATTGAAGGATTGCAAATTGATTTGAATGTAGGACAACCGGAAATGCTGGTACACATTAATCGTGATGCTGCCCGCCGCTTCGGCTTATCTACAGGACAAATAGCAAGTCAGATAAGGACAGCTCTTTACGGTACCAAAGCAGGTGATTTTAAAGTAGGTGAAGATAAATATCCTATTGAAGTCCGTTTTGATAAAAAATACCGCTATAATATTCCTGACTTGATGAATCAAAAAATCACTTTCCGCAATAATCGTGGAAAAATAATGCAGATTCCTATAAGTGCCGTTGCCGGTTTTGAGTACAGTACCACTTTCAGCTCGGTAAAACGAAAAGATTTAGACCGTGTTGTCACCATCTATTCCAATGTGGTTCAAGGATATAATGCTAACGAAATCAACAAAAAAATAAAATCGGTATTAGCCAACTACAAATTACCTTCGGGATATGAGTATAGCTTTACAGGTGAACAACAAGACCAAAAAGATGCTATGGCATTTTTAAGCCGTGCTATGATGATTGCTTTATTTTTAATTCTGTTAATTTTGGTAACCCAGTTCAATTCCATCATAAAACCGGTAATTATTCTTTTTAGTGTTCTTTTCAGTACCATTGGTGTATTTAGCGGTTTGGCAATATTAAATATGGATATTGTCGTTATTATGACCGGTGTCGGATTGGTATCACTTGCCGGCATAGTTGTTAATAACGCTATTGTGCTGATTGACTATATCGAATTACTGAAAATAAAACGCCGTAAAGAACTCGGATTAGCAGAAAACACATTTTTACCCGTTGAAGATGCAACGGAATGCGTTGTTCAAGGAGGCAGAACCCGTTTGCGTCCCGTTTTGCTGACAGCTATTACGACTATTTTGGGACTTATGCCAATGGTTATCCGGCTTAATATTAATTTCACAACATTGCTAACCGAATTTAATCCGCATATTTATTTTGGCGGTGATATGGCTGATATATGGGCACCTTTGGCAACTACCGTTGTTTTGGGCTTAACATTCTCAACTTTTCTCACGCTGGTTGTTGTTCCTGTGATGTACCGTATTGTCATACAAATACAAAAGATTTTTGTCGATAAAAAAAATCGTAGCTCTGTAAAACAATAAATTGTTTTCTTTGTTCTATAATAAAATACGGAACAATAA
>JALTEO010000321.1 GCA_027073875.1 Bacteroidales bacterium | reverse complement strand
GTCGTATATTTGGAGGAAAAATAAGTTAAGAAAATTAGAAGTAAGAAAGCGGCACGCACCATAGCCAAACACGCAGCTTGTGCATTTTTCAAGCGTAGACGCTTGAAACGGATATTGGCCATATTTGTGTTAGAATCTTCGTAAATCGTAATCAGACCAGCTTTAGGCTATAAATTATGTAGGAAGGAATTCAGGTTTTCATTCTTGTTTAACCCAAGTTTCTTGCGGAGGCGATATCTTGCTATTTTAATGCTGTGCTCACTCTGGTAAGTGATGGACGAAATATCCTTGGTTGACATATTTAACATCATAAAAGCGCACAGCTTCCTTTCGTTGGCTGTTAAATTGGGATATGTGGTGGTCAGTTTATGATGAAAGTCCTTGTGAACTTCCATATATCTTAACTCAAATTCTTTCCAAAGTTTATTCGCAACATCCCGGTCTATTGTCTTAATGATATCATTAATACTATCCGGCTTGTCGGTAACTGTTAAATCCTCGTTGTTTTGAAGTCTTTCAGAAAGCTTAGCTATAAATTCGTTTCTTTCGATAAGATTGAGTACCGTAGTAGTTAGTTCCCTGTTTTTTTTATCAAGTACATTTGATATATTTTCTTTATCAAGTCGCAGGTTTTCTCTTGTCAGCTCTGATTTTTGAAGCCTGATTTTTTGAAAATACCAGATGGAAAATATGATAAATACTATTATAAAAAGGATACCGACAATAATCAGATATACCAATTCCTGCCTGTTTTTCTGTAGCGTAATCAGTTCCTTGTCTTTTTCAAATAGTTCCGTTTCTTTTTCCAGTTTAAACTCATAATTTAACTTATCAATCCTTTCATTATAGGTTTCAGCAACCAGGCTGTCATTCAAAGCCAGAAATATATTGTGATAATACATCGCGCTGTCATATTGACCTAAACCAAAAAAACAGGAAAACAGGCCATAACTTCCTACTTTTTGATGAAGCATTGATTGTTGTCGTTTTCCAAAATTGAATGCCTTTTTGTAATATTCTTTCGCTGTTGAAAATTTACCCTGTTTCAAAAACAGATCGGCAAGACTAATATTTGCTCTTGAAATCCGATTTTTCCGATCCGGATTCAGCGAGTCGAGCAATGTGGCACTTGATAATGATCCCCTGTAAAATTTCAGCGCTTCGTCCGGCTGGTTATTTTCAATTGATATGTCTCCAAGAATGCTGTAAATATTAGTCAACCCATAGTAATTGTTATTTTTCTTTTGCAATTTTTCTGCTTTATGAAAATAGAACAAAGCTGAATCAGTTTGTTTTAGCACCTTGTAACAAAGACCCATGTTTAACAACGAATTGGCATAATAATTATCATGCCCCAATTCTTTAAACATATTCGAGGCTTTTTTGATGTATATCAATTCTTTGCCGTAAAAGCCTGTGTAATGATAAATTATTGAAATGTTGTTGTTAAAATAGGCTGCGAAGAGCTTGTTTTGTTGTAATTCAGCTTCCCTGAGGCCGGTCATATAGGAGTCTAACGCTTTGTCAAAATCCTGCTCATCTTCATAAATAATTCCAAGTAAATTGAGTGCCCCGAGATAATTTGCATCTTTTTTCAGCCCTTCATATAATTTGATGGTTTTTTTAAATAGTAGTATGGCCTGATCATAGTTCCCCTTCGTTTCTTCGATTTGTGCAAGTCGCAATGTGCTGACTGCTACCCCTTGTTTATACCCGGTTTCTGCTGACAGGTATTTTGCCTTTTCTGCATAAAAAGCTGTTGAATCGAGATCAATATTC
>JALTEO010000320.1 GCA_027073875.1 Bacteroidales bacterium | reverse complement strand
TAGTAGAAATCAAGGACGAAATAGCTGTAGTTACTATTAATCGTCCTAAGCAAATGAATGCTTTGAATCAGGAGACACTCAAAGAATTAGAAGATGCTTTTTCGTCGTTTTACAATGACGACAGTATCAAAGGCGTTGTTCTTACCGGTAGTGGCGAAAAAGCTTTTGTTGCCGGTGCCGATATTAAGGAATTTGCTGATTATGACAAGAAACAAGGTAAGCAAATGGCTGATTACGGACATCATGTATTTAATGTTATTGAAAACTGTCCGAAACCTGTAGTAGCTGCTGTCAATGGTTTTGCATTGGGTGGTGGGTGCGAATTATCTATGGCTTGTCACTTGCGGGTAGCTTCTGAAAACGCTCGGTTTAGTCAACCTGAGGTTAATCTAGGTATTATCCCCGGTTATGGTGGCACACAACGGCTTACTCGTTTGATAGGCAAAACCAAAGCAATGGAATTGTTGATGACTGCCGATATGATTAATGCTGCTCAAGCAGAAAATTTGGGGCTGGTAAATTATGTTACTTCCATAGATGAATTGATGGATAAAGTATTTGAGCTGTTGAACAAAATAAAAGCCAAATCACCGATGGCAATCCGTCATTTGATAAATTCCGTTAACGGTTATTTTAATGCTGCTGATGGATTTGAGGTAGAGCGGCAAGAATTTTCAAATTGTTTTGAAACAGAAGATTTTAAAGAAGGAACAACCGCTTTTATGGAAAAACGAAAAGCAGAATTTACAGGGAAATAGATTTTCTTCTCAGGAAATTATTTTTAAGTTTTCTGTATTTAATAAAAAATAGTACTTTTGCCGTTCAAATTTTTGCATCGCAGGGTGCGATGGGGAAACAGTCTTATTATGGGCTGGTTTTTAGTAGCACTTAAAAATAAATAAAATGAAACATTTAGAAATTAAAGTTGAAAAGCGAACTGACTTAGGCAAGAAAGCCACCAAAAGATTGAGAAACGAAGGAAATGTTCCTTGTGTATTGTACGGAACAGAGCTTAAAGAAAATCTACATTTCTTTGCACACGAGCTCAAATTTCGTGATTTGATTTATACACATAAATCTTATATTGTGGATTTGGATATTGCCGGAGAAACATATCATGCAATGTTGAAAGATGTTAATTTTCATCCGGTTACTGACAAAATTTTACATTGCGATTTTTTACAGGTAACTGATAAAAAGCCGGTTACTATTGATATTCCTGTGGCAGTAACAGGTGGTATTGCGAAAGGTGTGAAAGAAGGTGGTCGGCTTGTTATCAGCAAGCGTTATCTGAAAGCTAAAGGTAATCTGAATGATTTGCCGGATGAAATTATTATTAATCCTGAGAATCTTGGGATAGGACAAAGCATTAAGGTCAAAGACTTGGATATGCCTAATATGGAAATTCTTGATTTGCCGGGTTCTGTTGTTGCATCTGTTAAGACATTACGGGCAGCAGCTGTTGTAGAAGTAGCAGAGGGAGAAGAAGGTGAAGAAACAGAAGGTGCTGAAGGTGCTGCAGGAGAAGGCGATAAAGAAGAGGGAAAGGAAGAAAATAAAGAATAATTCTTTCTTGAAAAAAAAGAATTATAAAAATTCCACTTAATACAAAAAAATGCCGCAAATTTGTTGCGGCATTTTTTTTTGCAAATGAAATATTTAATAGTAGGACTCGGAAATATTGGTGATAAATATACAGGTACGCGGCACAATGTTGGTTTTGATATTTTAGATACGCTTGCTGACCGTTTTGAGGTGAGTTTTAAGCAAGAACGATATGCT
>JALTEO010000319.1 GCA_027073875.1 Bacteroidales bacterium | reverse complement strand
TATTGTTATTATATCTTTAGGAACTTCATTTCCGGAACTTATTGTTAGTGTCGATGCTGCTTTAAAAGGACATCCCGATATTTCGCTCGGGAATATCGTAGGGTCCAATATTGCAAATATTGCTTTGGCATTGGGTATCACTGCCTTGGTGTTGCCCATTGTGGTCCGTAAACAGAAAATATGGATTGACTGGCTGTTTTTATTTGTTATCTCCGGTTACTTAATAATTTTCAGTCAGATTTATAATAAAATTGGACAATTAACAGGAGTTGGGTTATTAGTTATTTTAGGTATTTATTATTTTTATCAAATTTGGGATACCCGTCAACACAAAAAAGAGATTAATCCCCCAAAAGCAAAATACACTATTTGGCTCTCTGTTATCATTGTTGTTGCTGCCTTTTTTGTCTTGGCATTGGGTGCCGAGGGTGTTATTGATGGCGGTAGCAATATTGCTAAATCTATGGGCATATCGGAACGCATCATTTCGCTAACGGTAATTGCTTTTGGAACCAGTTTACCGGAAATTGCTACTTCGTTTGTGGCTGCACTCAAAAAACAGCTGGATATCTCTATTGCCAATGTGCTGGGAAGTAATATTTTTAATGCTGCAGGGGTGTTGGGTATTACGGCCGTCATAAAGCCCATCCATGTCAATAACCGAATCCTTAATTTTGATTACTGGTGGATGATGGGGTTTTTATTATTGCTGTTATTAATAATTTTTGTTTTTCGAAAACGAAAAATTTCCCGTATCGAAGGCGGCTTAATGATAATTATTTATGTGATATATATTTATCTGTTATTTTAGCGGAAAGCAAATAGAAAAAATCTTTTAAAAAGAAATCTTTTGTAATAATCCGTTATTACTGAAAGTAAGGTGATGTGAACAATTTAATTTTGTTGGCAGCCACGGGAAAATATTGTTCAACCACTTTCTTTATGTCGTTTTCCTTAGATGAAAAATCTACGGTTGCCACATTCCCTGCAATATTCTCGCCTTTATTATTGAACAGGGTGAAATGAATCTGTAATTGTCGTGTATAATCATTTTGCCCTACGGCATAAGGATCTGAATAATCTTCTTTAATGTCTAACTCATTAATTATTAGTACAAAATTTGCGTGTAACTTTCGCGTAATACTCATAAATGTTCTTTTGTCTGCGATTTTGCTGTCCAGAAAATTTCCTTTTAGCGAATTGATATTCTGAACAACCTCTCCACCGGTATGTTTTGGTTTCTTTTTGCCAATCAGCTTTGAAGTAGGATCTACATTCCGTTTTTGTTCTTTTGGAATAGGCGACAAAAAATAATTTTGTAGCGACCAAATGGTATATAAATCCTCAGTTGTATTGGTTGTAAGCGAAGTATTCAGTGAAAACGATTTGATAATTTTCTGAAATGCAACACCAATGTAGTATGTCATTTCTTTATTCAAAAAATTAACCATCTCGTCGTACGACATGCCGGAGTGTTGCAACATAGGTTTTGCGGCTTGATTGTTAATCATATCCGGATTAAACGAAACGATAACCAAATTTTTGTGGAATAGTGAATCTTGTGCTTGTGTTAAAATACTTATTCCGAAAAGAAATAAAAAAAGTTTCAGCTTCATGTTGCTAAGTTTTATTTATTGAACAAATATACACCGAAAGAAATCAGGTTTGCAAATTTATTGATTGATTTTTTTCGAGCTCCGACTTTGTCGTGAGTCCTCGTTTATCGGGACATGAATGGCTCTAAACAGCTTTGTTTTTGTAAACCTGTCAAGAACCACTATACTTACTCTTT
>JALTEO010000318.1 GCA_027073875.1 Bacteroidales bacterium | reverse complement strand
CTATTGACCAAGGTAACCCTGAAGATTGGGACAAAATGATAGATACAAATGTAAAAGGACTTTTATATGTATCAAAAATGATTATGCCCTTAATGGTTAAACGCAAACAAGGACATATTATCAATGTAGCATCTATTGCCGGCAAAGAAGTGTATCTTAACGGGAATGTATATTGTGCATCCAAACATGCAGTTGATGCCCTTTCAAAAGCAATGCGAAT
Source organism: Bacteroidales bacterium (assembly GCA_027073875.1). Lineage (GTDB taxonomy): Bacteria > Bacteroidota > Bacteroidia > Bacteroidales > JALTDM01 > JALTEO01. Next base: position 6,029 of record JALTEO010000318.1, on the reverse strand, counting down.
TGACTTACTGCCACACAATATAAAAGTAACCAATATTGCTCCGGGAATGATTGATACGGAATTTTCACTTGTTCGCTACAAAGGCGACAAAAAAAGTGCCGATAATGTTTATAGAGGATTAACCCCTCTCTATGCCGAAGATATTGCAGAGGTTATCTACTTTGCAACAACAAGACCTGCACATGTTAACCTCAACGATATTGTTATTATGCCAACTGTACAAGCAAATACAAGTCACCTTATACGAAAAGAAAACTAATTATGAAAAATATAAAATTTGAAATAAAAGAAAACGGGATAGGTATATTAACCTTTTTTCGTCCCGAGAAGCATAATGCTTTTAATCCATCATTATTAAATGAATTATCGGATCTTCTTGATAAAGAAAACAATAATCCTGAATTACGACTACTCATTATTACCGGAAGCGGCGAAAAGTCTTTTTCCTCTGGCGTGGACTTAAAAGCACTTTTGGATTTCAATGATATTGAAGATGCTCGCCGGTTTGCACTTCTTTTGGAATCTACTTCCGAGAAAATTTTTAATTTCTCAAAACCGACAATCGCCCTGATTAACGGCTATGCTTTAGGTGGTGGTTTTGGCTACTCCTCCGCTTGCGATATGCGGATTATGGTCGATGGTGCTAAAGTTGGTTTTCCGGCAATAAAACTCGGTGCCATTCTTCCCGTAACCTGTACTTTATATCTAAATGCCCTGATTGGCATTGGCAAAGCCCGCGATTTATTGCTGACAGGCAGACTGGTTGATGCACAAGAAGCAATAAATTTAGGTATGGTCAATAGAGTTTTCTCAAAAGAAACCATTTGGGAAGAAACACTTAAAATAGCAGAAACAATCCTTGAAGGAAATGACACAGCTATTACCTACACAAAAAAAACTGTAAATCATACACTTCTTAAAGAAATTGAAAGCCAAAAGTTATATGCCGCCGATAATTTTGCTTACCTGTCACAAACAAAAGAATGGCAAAAACGCATGAAAGATTTTTCCAACAAAAAGAAAAAATAATTATGATTGTTAATAAAAAAATTTTTTTATATCAATTTTTTATGTACTTTTACTTCAAATTTTAAAACCTATTTTAAAATGAAAACACTAAGTCTATTTTCCATATTCTTGATTGTTTCAATCATCTCTTTTTCGCAATCAGTTAGTCCTTCTGTTATTGCTACAGCAGGTAATTATGCAGAAAACGGCAATGTAGCCATCAGCTACACTGTCGGACAAACTATTACTGCAACCCTAACCAATGGTGGAACGCTAACACAAGGTTTTCAACAAAACAGTTACACCATTGTAGAAATTCCGGAACAATCTTCACAAGAATTTTCTGTAAATATCTATCCTGTTCCTGCCACTAACGAAGTTACTGTAGAATTTAACAATAATAATTTTCAAGGCAATGCTAAGATTGCTATCATTGATGAATTGGGAAGAACACTATCGGAAAAAACTGTTAACACTTCGGTAACCAAAGTTTCATTAAACGGATTAGCCGAAAGTTATTATTTCCTAAAAGTTTCGTATCAAGGAAGTTTTAAAACTTACAAAATTCAAAAGATTAACCAGTAGATAATAAATCGGCTGTATCTTAAATCAATCTCCAAGACTTTTTACCGTTTCAATAATCTTATCTGTATCAATATCGTTCATACAACGAAAATGTTTCTTTGGACATTTATCAAAACCAATTTTTGAACACGGACGACATTTTAAATTTTTCACCTCAAATATTTTAGAGTCAGGATGCGGCTTATAAGGATACATCCCAAACTCAGGGATGGTATTGCCCCACAACGAAACAATTTTTTTTCCGAATGCAGCAGCAATGTGCATCAGTCCGGTATCCGGTGTTATCACTACCCTCGCCTGCTTTAAAATTGACGCACTCTGATTTAACCGGAATTTTCCCGCAGCATTTTGCACCGGTGCATTATTTACTTTTTCTGCAATTTCATTCGCTTGCAATTCATCTTGTTTTCCACCCAATAAAATGACCGGCAACGAAATACCATTCAAAATATCGGCTGCCTTTTGAACGGGAATCTGTTTGGTAAAATGCTTGGCTCCCACCACAAAAGCCACAAATCCCGATGAAAAGTCAACACCGAAATTATCAGCAATATTCACCTCATCGTCAGGTGCAATAAAATAATCCAGTCCTTTGTCGTCAAGTGTAATATCAAATTTTGACACAGCATCAAAATACCGTTCCACAATATGTTTATCCGGCAATTTATTTGTCTTAAAATTTACCATCAGCCATTTCTCAAAGTTCAGTTTATCAAACGAAAACCATAATGACGACAGTCCGTTACGCACCCTGAACGATCGCAGATTTTTGTGCAGATCAATCACATAATCAAACTGCTCCTGCTTAAAAGTCTTTAAATTTTGAGCAATATTACCATCGTAAAGATGAACTTTTGTGATATACAGATTGTGTTTCACCACATCGGCAAATTGTTTTTTGACAAAAAAATGCACTTCCGAATCGGGTAATTGTGTTGCCAAAGCTCTCACAACCGGTGTTGTAAGCACAATATCGCCAATAGAACTCAACCGTATGACTAAAAATTTAACCATCTATCAAATCTTTTGTTAAGCTCTGCCATAAATTATTTTGCGGCACCGGTGCTTTAATAATAATTTCCTTGCCTCTGACAGGATGCACAAAACGAATCTCTCTTGCCAGTAAATCTATTCCTTTATCGGGGTTCGACCGCGGAAAACCATATTTCAGGTCACCACGGATAGGGCAGCCGATTTTTGCCAGTTGACAACGGATTTGATGATGCCGCCCCGTCAACAATTTTACTGACAACAGAAAATAATTATCCGATTTTGCAATCATTTTATATTGTAAGATTGCTTTTTTCGTACCCTGCTTTTCCGAGTCGTTAGCGTAAGATTTATTTTGCTTTTCATTTTTTACCAACCAATGGACTAATTCTCCCTCATTCGCAGGCGGCTCATTTTTTACAATTGTCCAATAAGTTTTGTGAATCTCATTTTGCGAAAACATTTTATTCAGCCGCGACAACGCTTTACCTGTTTTAGCAAAAAGCACTATCCCTGCTACAGGACGATCAATTCGGTGCGTTACACCCAAAAAGACATTGCCTTGTTTATTATATTTTTCTTTCAAATAGCGTTTAACCTGCTCACTCAACGGCTCGTCGCCCGTTTTATCGCCCTGAACAATGTCACCCACTTGCTTAAATAAAGCAATAATGTGATTGTCTTCGTATAAAATCCGTGATGAGAGGTTCATTCTGTATATACATTTTGAGACCTTTTCAAAACTTCTGATTTTGTCATTTTAAACGCAGTGAAGAATCTATAAATATTTACTATTTAGCATGTTGAGATTCTTCGCAATGCTCAGAATGACAGTTTTTTTGTTTTGCAAAGGTCTTATTTTCACATTCACAATATTACAATTATTTCCGGCATAAATCCTGTTTATCGTTTAATAATTCTCTTATTGGCTTCAATGGTTTTACCGAAAATGTTCCGCACCTACAGCTTGCCCCGAACTCGTTTCGGGGGTACTGGGTTGCCTGTTTTGTTGCATTATTATAAAAGTTTCGTCCCTATGGGACAATTAATAATTTACAATTAACAATTGATAATTTATGCCAAAGGTATTCGTAATTCGTAATTCGTAATTGATACTTCGTAATTAAACACTAGTATTGTTCTTTTTTATTCGGAAAATCTTGTTGTTTCACATCCGAGATATAATGTTCAACGGCAGCAGTAACATCCTCATTCAGATTAGCATACCGTCGCAAAAATCGGGGTGAAAACTCCTGAGTAATCCCCAACATATCGTGTAATACAAGTACTTGTCCGTCGGTATCGCCACCGGCACCGATTCCAATTACCGGAATTTTCAACGATTTTGACACCTCTCCGGCTAACTTGGCAGGAATTTTTTCCAACACCAATGAAAAGACTCCTGCTTCCTGTAGGATTTTAGCATCATTCTTCAATCTGTCTGCTTCTTCTTTATTGCGTGCCCGCACCACATAAGTCCCAAACTTGTGAATGCTTTGCGGTGTCAATCCCAAATGTCCCATTACAGGAATTCCGGCAGACAAAATGCGTTTTATCGACTCCACAACTTCTTCACCACCCTCAAGCTTTACGGCATGAGCACCTGTTTCTTTCATTATTCTAATGGCTGAATTCAGTGCTTCTTTGGAATTTCCTTGATATGTTCCAAAAGGTAAATCTACCACCACTAATGCTCTCTCTACCGCCCGCACCACCGATGACGCATGGTAAATCATAGCATCAAGTGTAATAGGTAAGGTAGAATCAAACCCTGCCATTACATTAGAAGCCGAGTCGCCGACAAGAATAATATCAACACCGGCTTTATCCAAAATTTTTGCAAAAGAATAATCGTATCCCGTCAGCATAGCAATCTTCTCGCCATGCAATTTCATCTCGTGCAAGACATGTGTTGTAACTTTTTTAACATTCATAAGAATATTTTTCTATTTTTGCAATTTGAAACACAAATGTAAAACAATTTATTTCGACAAAATGAAATATTTATCAATTATCCTTTTTAGTATTATTCTTTTTGGCGGATTTCACTCATGTTCAACAGATATTGACATCAATGCACCATGGAAAGATATTACGGTAGTTTACGGCCTGCTCAACCAAAACGACAGCATCCACTATATCAAGGTTAATAAAGCATTTTTAGGCAATGCCAGTGCTTACGAAATGGCTGCTGTAAGCGATTCCGTACAATATCAAAATATTATCGTAAAACTATTCAAAATAAAAACTGCTAACGGTCATTCCGATACTGTCAAAACTTACCTCTTTAATGACACTATTCTCGAAAAAGACAGTGGCACTTTCGCCAACGACAACAATATTATCTACTATTCTACCGAAAAATTAATTACAAATGCCGAAGCAAACAATATTGATGATTATTCATTTTCTCTCAATATTTACATCCCTAAATACGACAAAACCGTTACCGGCTCTACAAAATTAATTTCAAAGTTATTGGTTTCAAACCCAACAACCTCTCCCCAACAAACTGTTAATTTATGTGGCTTTAATGGTTATGATGCAAAATGGAAGTCAACAAAAGGTACTCGCTTATATCAGCTCACACTTGGCTTTCATTATTACGAACTATCACCTACCGACACCACAGAACATTACATAGAATATCCATTATCCACAAAGACCTCGCAAACCGATTTAGGTGGTGAAAAAATAATACAAAACATTAATGGCGATAATTTTTTCCAATATTTAGCCGCACACATAGAAGAAAATGCGAATATTCGACGAATAGTAAAGGAAGAATGTCTCGATTTCATTTTTGTTGTTGGTTCCACAGATTTGAATACATATATTGAAGTTAGTAGTCCATCAAATGGTATTGTTCAAGAAAAACCGGCTTATACAAATATTAATAATGGTATTGGCATTTTTTCTTCCCGATTTGATAAAACAATTTTCGGTAAGAAACTGGATCAAAAAATGATTGACTCCTTGGCTGTAAATAATCTAACAAAAAATTTGAATTTTGCTGATTACCAAACAACAACCGATTATTGGGCAATTGTAAATGCCGGAAATTAAGTTCCATAAAAAAGGAAGTAAGCCAATAAGCCCGATTCTGTTCCCATGAAAAACACGGTATTCTATCATTTATCTACGACATCAATCACTTGATGACTTTAGCATCCTACCCTCCTGCTCAGGCATGCAACCCTCAAATGCAGGTTTACGCGGACTTGCAACTCATTGGTGGTACGGCTTTTAGTATTACTACCAAAACCAGTGAGCTCTTACCCCACCTTTTCACCCTTACCCCGCCGGAGCGGAGCGGTTATTTTCTGTTACCACTACTTACCCTCACGGATAACTTCCCGTTAGGAAGAATGATGCATTGCGTTGTCGGGACTTTCCTCCCCGATAATTATCGAGGCGATAGAACGACTTACTTCCGTGTGCAAATT
>JALTEO010000317.1 GCA_027073875.1 Bacteroidales bacterium | reverse complement strand
TGTTACTTGATTGCACAACAAGTTCCATTTCATCGGCATATTGTTCTTGAAATCGTTTGGCAGCATCTGGTGGTAATACCACACGATGGTCAACAGGTACTTTTGTTTCTTTCAAAACGGCAAATTTCATCTTTCCCATAGTCTTCTTTTTTTTTGCAAAATTAATAATCTTTTTAATCGGTTATCCTTTTTATCATCCGTAAATGATGTGTGTATCGTTTGTTTGTTTCATCAAAAATCCCTTGTTGGTCAAATTTGTCAATTCTGACTTTCCCGGAGGCGTGAATAATTGTATTATTATCAATGAGAATACCCACATGGATAATGTTGCCTTCTTCATTATCAAAAAAAGCAAGGTCGCCGGATTTTATTTCGTGAATCATATTAACAGGATTACCTTTCATTGCTTGGTCTTTGGCATCGCGTGGAAGCGAAATACCTTTCAGCCGGTAAATTAATTGTGAGAATCCGGAGCAATCAATCCCGAAATAAGTTCGTCCACCCCAAAGATACGGTGCATTTAAAAACTGTTTGGCAATATCGGCAATGCCGGCATTTGACAAGGAATTATCGTAATTATCTACAATAAACGATTTTGAGAGGGAAAAGAATCGTTTTTTTTCAAAATCAAAATTATAAAGTACCGAACCGGCAGGCAGTAATTGAGAATATTTTGTTTGGTCATCAATAATTTTTGTATAAATCGGCAGCGTAATCGTCTTTGGGTTTTTATTCAAGCTATCAAACTCATCTTTGGTAATTTCTGTAATCATTTTCCGGTCAACCCAACCTTGGTATCCATCCCAAAGAGAAATAATTTGTAGCCATTTTTCGGCTTGCTCAACAATCTCAATCAGCTCGCCAAAAAGCAATTGACTAATCATTTCGCTGGTTTCAGAAGGTTCGCAACGAATAGGAACCACAGAAAAAAAGGTAGTGCCAAACATTATCAGATATTTTTCTCAAAATTACACAAAATTTAAACAACCATACTATTAATTATCAATTACGAATTATCAATTACGAATTATCAATTATGCAGTTTACAGTCGGCAGTTCACAGTCGGCAGTTCACAGTCAGCAGTTCATAGTCGGCAGTTCTTAGTTAGCAGTTTGCAGTCGGGGTAGTATGGACCAAGTTGTTAATTACACATTGAAAGTGCCTAAAATTTGGAGTGCCTAGAATATAACTTCTGAAATTAATGTTCTCCCGCAGCTCTAAAGGAATCCCTTTGGGAGAACACCAATTAACGATTTCAGACTTTTGCAAAACTTCTGTCTTTGTCTTTCTGAACGCAGTGAAGAATCTGCAAACAATTACCATTCAACATATTGAGATTTTTCGCAATGCTCATAATGACAACTTCTTTTGTTTTGAAAAGGTCTCGATGATTTTTGTAAAGCAATAAACCACATTGAAAGAACTTTTCAAAAATAAAAAAGCCCCGAAACTACGGGGCTTAGAATTTATTTTAAAAAAAAAGGTTTATTGCATATTCTCAATTAGAATAGCACCTGCACCACCACCACCATTACAGAGTGTAGCCACACCGTATTTAGCTTTGTAATGTTTCAAAATACTGCTTAATGTTACCGTGATACGAGCACCTGAGTTACCCAGTGGGTGTCCGAGTGAAATAGCACCGCCCCAAACATTTACTTTATTGCGGTCGAGACCTAAATCTTTGATGGCAGCAATTGTAACCACTGCAAATGCTTCGTTAATTTCCCAATAGTCAATATCTTCTACTTTCAGGTTGGCTTTTTTCAATAGTTGTTTTACAGCCAATACAGGTGCAG
>JALTEO010000316.1 GCA_027073875.1 Bacteroidales bacterium | reverse complement strand
AAGTAATTATATCCTTTAAATTATGGAGAAAAAAGATAAAATTTTAGTTCCTTGGGACTTTACTCCCGTAGCAGAGAATGCGTTGAAACATGCTATTAATATGGCAAATTCCGTTAATAATGAGATTGTCTTATTACATATTGTTAAAAAAGAAAAAGATATTCCACCGGCTTTAGAAGATTTGAATAAAATTGCTGAATTAGAAACTAAAAATAGTGGTATTGTCATAAATGCACTGGTAAGAGAAGGTAATATATTTACTGCCATTGGTGAAGTTGCCGATGAGATAGGTGCTATGTTGGTGATTATGGGTACACATGGTATTAAAGGGATGCAGAAGTTAACAGGCAGTTGGGCTTTGAAGGTGATTGCCAATTCTAAAGTGCCTTATTTGGTTGTTCAGGCAGAACCGCATAAACAAGAAATTAACAATATTGTTGTACCTATTGATTATTCTGTTGAAAATAAGCAAAAACTTAAATGGGCAGGATTCCTTTCTCGCTATTTTCATTTGAAAGTTAATTTGTATGTGTATGAATATTCAGATTCTACACTAATTACAAAAACAAAAGCAAATACAGTTTTTGCCAAGAAATATTTAAAAGGAAAAAATATTGAATTTGAAGTTCATTTCTCTTCTGACAAGGGACCATTATGGAAGCAAACTATTGAATTTGCAGAAAAAATTGATGCTGATATAATTCTAATTATGACCACTAAAGATATTAGGTCAATAGATTTCGTTTTTGGTACTGATGAACAGCAAGTAATTGCCAATAATTCTAAGATTCCTGTTATGGCAGTTAATCCAAAATCATATGGTATTGGTGGAGGAATAACATTTTAGAAAACTTTATGATTTTATTTTAGAGGAGGCATTGGTCTCCTTTTTTTTTGGATTTTTTTTCACAGATTTAATGGTTTTATAAAAATAAAGTTCTTAACTTTAGTAAGTTAAGTAAAAAGATTTGAGCAAAAAGGTTGTTGGACCGAATTGTATCAATTTAAAAGTCATTAGGAACAATCCTTAATTATGAGTGAGGATGCTCGAAAGAATAGGGGAAATTCTTCAAGGGAGTTAATTACAAACTTTAGTTATATATAGTAGGTTAGTAATTTTGAGTTTCCTTTTGGTTTGGAAATAATGTTGAAAAGTAAGTTTACAAAATAAAGTTTTTGCTGCTTCAATTTCTTGTAAATTTCCCTAATTTTGCCTTTAAAATAATAAGACTTTTGCAAAAACCAAAAGAAACTGTCATTCTGAGCATTGCGAAGAATCTCAACATGCTGAATGGTAATCATTTATAGGTTCTTCACTGCATTCAGAATGACAAAGCCGGAAGTTTTGCAAAGGTCTCATAATTAGATGTTATGGGCAAAAAGATTATATATCTACTTCTAATTCTCACGATTTTAGCTGTTGGTAGTTATTTGGGAATTCATTTTTACGGTAATCAGAGTAAGCCGCTTTCCGGAGCTATTGAGTTAGTGCCCGATAATGCCGCGTTGATTCTCAAGACTGATAATTTTCAGAAATTTACTGAACAACTTACCCAAAAAAATAATTTTTGGACTGCCCTTGATTCTATTCCCGCTTTTGCTAAGATAAGTCAAAATATAGTTGGCATTATCAAACCGTTTGCCGGAAATACTTCATTTAAGAAGTTATTAAATAAAACGCCTGTAATTATTTCGACTCATCTCACAGGAAAAGCAGATTTTTCAGTGGTATTTTATATAAAGCTGCCTGATAGAATTACGGTAAAACAAGTGACTGATTTTATGAAAAAGAATTATTTTCAGTCTGCTACATTAAAAGAGAGGGATTATGACGGAAAAAAAATTATTTCTGCTTTGCAACAAGGGAAACCGGCTTTATTTTATTCATTCTTGAAAAATGTATTGGTTATTTCCCGTTCATCATTGTTGATAGAGTCCGTTGTTCGTCAATCGGAAACTAAATTTAATTTGTTGTCAAATCGTCAGTTTGAGCAGGTTAATAAGACTGCAGGGAAAAATGTATTAGCAAATTTATTTGTCAATTTCGGTTACTTTTCTAAGTTTTCGTCCATTTTTATGAATGAAGTCCACCAAAGACATTTGAAAAATCTGAATGTGGGCGATTGGTGTGAACTGGATTTAAACATTAAAGAATCGTTGATAATGATGAACGGTTTTATGAACAGTAATGATTCTATTTTTCGATATATTAATTTGTTTAAACGGCAAGAACCCGTAGAAAACGAAATGGAAGAAGTGTTGCCGTCGGGAACGGTGTCGTTTATTCATCTGGGTATTAGCGACATTCAAAAGTTTCAGCAGGATTATAGTAAATACCTGACTGACGAAGGTCTTGCCGAACAATCAAAAAAGAAGATGGAAGCTATTAAAACGAAATATGGCTTCAATTTACAGTCGGTCTTTTATTCTGTTTTTGAGGATGAGTTGGCACTGGTATTTGAGCAGCCGCAACACGATAATATTTACGAAGATGCTTTTGTGGTATATAAGACTGCCAGTCAGCGATTAGCTCGCGAAGAGTTATTGAAAATTTTGCAAAAGCATGCCCAAATTCATGGCAATGATTTTAGTTCTTATATCTATAATTATCATTTAGATGACGAGACTTCGTATCCGATTTATTCTATGCCTTTCCCAAAAGTTTTCAAGGATTTGTTTGGTAATATTTTTTCAAAATTCTCAGGTAATTATTTTGCTTTCGTAAACAATTATTTGGTGTTTGCTTCGTCGAAAAAAGGATTGACAAAATTTATTGTGGACAATGTGCGACAACAAACTTTAGATAAAGAATTGACTTATATGGATTTCAAGGATAATTTGTCGAATCGTAGTAATTTTTATTTCTTTTCTACCGTTATGCCTGCGGCAGATGTATTTTCTTATTATTTTGATGCCGGCTTGGCAAAATCGTTGCACGAAAATAAAGAACGATTTAATAAAATTTACGGTATAGGTTATCAGTTTTCCGGTAATAACGATATGCTGTATAATTCCATTGTCTTGTATTATAATTCCAATATTAAAGAAAAGCCGCATACTGTTTGGGAAACACATTTAGATACTACTATTTTGTTTAAGCCCAAGTTGGTTATTAATCACAAAACGATGCAAAAAGAGATTTTTGTTCAAGATTTACGAAACAATATTTATTTAATAAATGCTTCCGGCAGAATTTTGTGGAAAATCCATCTGAATGAGCGGATTATGAGTGATGTGTATCAAATAGATGCATACAAAAACAATAAACTGCAATATCTTTTTAATACAAAGCACCGGATTTATCTGATTGACAGAAACGGTAACAATGTAGAGCATTTTCCACTGGATCTTCGCTCGCCGGCAACAAACGGTATTGCAGTATTTGATTACGAGCATACGAGAGATTACCGTATTTTTGTAGCAGGGGAAGATCATCATATTTATCTGTATAATTTGGAAGGCAATATATTGCCCGGCTGGACTTTTGGCAATACCGACAATCCTGTATTGATGCCTGTTCAACATTTCCGTTTGGAAACAAAAGATTTTATTGTTTTTTCAGATAGCTTGAAAACTTACATTGTTAATCGTCGTGGCGAAAATCTAATTACAGTGGCAAAATATTTTTCCAAATCGCACAACAATCCGTTTTATCTCTATAATCCTTACGGAAAGATAGATGGAAATTACTTGGTAACAACCGACCGTGCAGGGAAAGTATATATGATTGCTTTTGACGGTAGCGTGAAAGTCAAAGAGTTTGGCGAATTTACACCCAACCATTATTTTCTGCTCGAAGATATTGACCGTAACGGAAAACCTGATTTTATATTCTTAGATGAGAATCAATTACAGGTGTTTAACGAAAATAAAAAAGAGATATTTACCCACGAATTTGAAAATACAATTTCTTCGCCACCTATTATTTTTACTTTTCCTAATAATGTCTGTAAAATTGGTATAAGCGATAGTCAAAACGAAGAAGTTTATCTATTTAATGCTGATGGCTCGCTGTATAAAGATTTTCCACTCGAAGGCAAATCACCGTTTAGTATCGGGCATTTCGATAACTCATCATTGCGGTTCAATCTGTTGGTGGGCGGTAAAGGCAACTTTCTCTATAATTATGCAGTAAACTAATGAGCTTTACGAACTTTCAGCTTTGCAAACTTTTAACTAACTCTACATAGAGTATTTCTTCCCGAATTGTTTTACAATAAACCATAATACAACAAAAGATGCCGGATATAGTATCCATGGCGAGATGCCGAAACCACCCGGAACAATGCCAAAAACTAAAGCAACTCCGGCAACTGTAGTGGCATAAGGTAATTGTGTGCGTACATGATCAATATGCTTACAACTACTTGCCATAGAACTTAGGATAGTTGTATCGGAAATAGGAGAACAATGGTCACCAAAAACAGAACCGGTGATAACAGCTCTGACCACACCATAAAAGATGTGCATGCTTTGGTCGTAACTCATGCCGTATTCTTTGGTTAACAACCACGATGCAGGTAAAATTAACGGATATAATATTGCCATTGTGCCCCATGACGAGCCGGTGGAAAAAGATACTACTGCCGCAATCAAAAAAGTAACAGCAGGTAACAGAAATGCCGGCAGCTTGACAGCAATAAATACACCGGAAAAGAAATCTGCAGTATGCAATTCCTGTGTGAGAGCTGCCAGTGCCCATGCCAGTGTAAGGATGACAATTGCTTGCAACATGGATTTGAATCCTTCCAGAACGGATTCCATACTCTGCGATAGTGTTTGAATTTTTTGGAAAACAGTCATCATAACAGCAACGACCACAGCTAATAACGATGCCCACATCAGCGATTTAAACGAATCGGAATTGCCGATAGTTTGTGACAGTTTTACCCACCACGACATTGAATTATTGTGCCAAACGGTAGACTGATAGCCCGTGAGAAATAATCCCGTAAAAGTGCCGAGAACAATGATGCCGACAGGAATTACGGCATTCCATCCGGAAGAAATACGAGGTTTTTCGGCCTGTGTATTGTCTGTAATTTCTGTTACTTCAATTTTTTTTGTCATGGTTCTTTTTTCAGCATGGAACATAGGACCAAAATCCCGTCGCATCCAAATCAGAAAAAACATGAATCCGATGGTTAAAACCGGATAATACGCATATCGCAAGGAATTAAGAAAGATAAAGTATGGTGTTTCATCAATATGAAGTGTGGTAAGTCCCGACTGAATATAGCTCAATTCAGCTCCAATCCAAGTAGTGATGAACGCAACAGATGCGATGGGTGCTGCTGTAGAATCTACGATGTAAGCTAATTTCTCGCGTGAGATTTTCAACTTGTCGGTTATGGGACGCATTGTATTTCCTACAACCAGTGTATTAGCATAGTCGTCAAAAAAGATGATAATGCCCATTATCATGGTAATAAATTGCCCGGAACGCCGATTGGTCGCATATTTCGATAACCGGCGTATGATGCCTTGCATCCCTCCGTTTTGGGTAATGACCACAACTGTAGCACCAATAAGCATTGAAAATACAATAATTGCCAAGTGCTCGGGGTTGTTCAGTACTTGAATAATATATTTATCTACAATGTGGAAAAATCCGTAAATCAGCGACATGATTATGTTGTGTCCTTGAAAGTAGGAAATGATAAAGGTGCCTGATAATAAGCCGATAAAAATAGATGTTAACACTTCACGAAACCACAAGGCAAATAGAATGGCGAGTAGTGGCGGAATGATTGAAAACCATAGTGGAATTGGCGAAACTGTTTTAACGGATACATCTTCATCCATGGCTACGGTTAGTTGTTCTTTACCGTTGAACCGGTGTGTAAAAGTGCCTTTATTATCTTTAAAGTGAACGGTAGTAACTTTGTCGTTGACCAACAGGCAAACAAACTTTTCGTTTACTTGCTTGCCAAGAGTGGAATCTACTTCAATTGTTATGTCATAATCTACATGGCTGACAAGAATGTCCGGTAAGTCAATCTTAATTTTTTGATTGATAGTATTCGTTTGTGTTTTCCCAATACTTGGAAAAAACAAGCTGATAATCAAAAAGATATAAAAAAAATGCCTCAAAATCCAAATTTTTGAAAGTTGAGGCAATTTACTAACCTGAATTCGATATAAGAAATACTCACAGCTTTTTGATATTTTTCTTAGGCGAGTCATGTTTTTGCAGGACTATCGGGATAATTCAATAAAATATGGGGAAGTATAAGGGAAATATCATAAAGCCCTATAGGGAAAGCAAATAGAAAAAATCTTTTAAAAA
>JALTEO010000315.1 GCA_027073875.1 Bacteroidales bacterium | reverse complement strand
GTTATATTCATTAACTATTATTTTAACTGGAAATTTGGCGTTTTTTAAAATGGATTTTGCAATAGTAACACTGTTGTCAGTTGAGGCATTATCTATAAAAATTAGTTCATAAATTGGGCATGTTTGATTTATTATGCTATTGAGCCTTTGTGGCAAAAATAGCTCGTAATTGTAATTTGGCACTATTACTGATACTTTTTTAATCATAACAAACCCTTATTCTTTAGTTGTATGTAGTAACTCGCTATATCGTCCCAGGCTTTTGTTTCATCCCATTGAGGATATCTGATATGCAAATTGTCGCTATTGATCATAACTATAGGCTCACCAAAATCCGTTTGTTTTTTTAGGCTAAAATCGCATTTTAGCCCGAGTCTGTTCCTCATTTCTTTCGATAATCTCTTTGTAAAATTCTCTATTGTTTCAACATATCCACTTGGATTGATCTTATAAAATTTTGAACTTCTTTCACTTTCTAAAAAATCTTTATAGGCCAAAGATAAAAGTGAAATATGTACATTATCTCTAACATACATAGGGGTTTTTATTGTGGGTGTTTCGTTATTAAACCAACACTTCATCAGATAATAAACAAATCTTTTCTCCTCGTAAGGACCAAACGGATTAGGAATTACAAACTTCCCTACATCTAAATTATATTTCAATGCAAAGTGCCTAATTATTTCATATGTAGTATGCTTAGAAATTCCATACAAGGAAAACGGTACATCCGGGTTGTCACCTATTCCTTCATTTGGTTCAAAAATTGAGCCTGTATAGATTATTTTTAAACATCCTTTTTTTGATAGCTCATTAAAAATAGAATCAATGTTCTTTGTGTTTTTCTCTAATGCCTTTGAAATTTCAAAAGATGAGCTTCTATAATTTTCAGTAAAAGAATAATGATAACAGAAAATGTCAACGCCGTTTAATCCGTTTATCATTGATATAAACTTCTCAGAACCCAAAGGGCATTCAAAAATGCACTCTGCTATTTGCTTTACCTTATCTACTCTTAGTTTTCTTATGTCTCTATACTCAGTTTCCCTGGATGAGAAAAAAGCTATAATCTCATGACCGGCTTTGGCAAGCATTTTTATAAAATGGAAGCCCGTAAACGAACTCGATCCTGTAAACAAAATTCTCAATCATTCACTCCCAGATGATAGTATTTATTAAAATCGGGTGCATTTTTATCTTTTTCTGAAATGACCAAAGGTTTAGTTGGCCACTCTATAGAAAAAACAGGATCATTCCAACGTACACATCTTTCATGGTCAGGTGAGTAATATTCTGTAGAAAAATATATAACCTCTACATTGTCTTCTAAAGTAAGAAAACCGTGCGCAAAACCTTTTGGCACATAAAGCATATCTTTATTTTCGCTCGAAAGAATTATCCCGGACCATTTCATAAAAGTCGGAGAATCTATCCTTAAGTCAATTATAACATCGTAAATTTTTCCCTGTATGCATCTGACCATTTTAGTTTCAGCTTTAGGAGATATTTGATAATGAAGCCCTCTTAGTGTAAACCTATATTTATTAAAAGAATTGTTTATCTGCGCTATATTATTATCCAATCCTTTCTCTTTAAATTCCTTTTTACAGAAAATTCTTGCAAAAAATCCTCTTTCATCTTCTATTTTATCTAATCTTATTATATAAGCATCTTTCAATGAAGTTTCTATAAACTGCATAGTAATTTCTTCCTTACCAAATAATCCACTTAGCTCTTTTATTTAAAATTAGATTATTCAAATATTCTCTATCCCTTTGAGTATCCATGCATGCCCAAAAACCATCGTGTCT
>JALTEO010000314.1 GCA_027073875.1 Bacteroidales bacterium | reverse complement strand
TGCCGTTGCGGGTAGGCATCACACAGTCGAACATATCAATACCGCGGGCAATTCCTTCCAACAAGTTTACGGGCGTTCCGACACCCATCAAATAGCGGGGTCTGTCAGTGGGCAGAATCTCATTTACAACTTCAATCATACGATACATTTCTTCGTGTGGTTCACCTACCGAGAGCCCGCCAATGGCATAACCGTCAGCCGGAAACCGGGCAATAAATTCTGCAGATTTTTGTCGCAAATCCTCAAATGTACTTCCCTGAACAATAGGGAAATAGCTCTGATAATGTCCGTACAGCGGTTGTGTTTTTTTATAATGCTCCCACCCGCGTTGTAACCAAGCGTGTGTTAGTTCCAACGATTTTTCGGCATACTTCCGATCGCAAGGATAAGGTGTACATTCATCCAGTGCCATCATAATGTCTGACCCGAGAATTCGTTGAACATCTACAACACTTTCGGGCGTAAACAAATGTTTTGACCCATCAATATGGGAACGAAAAAGTGCTCCTTCTTCGGTGAGTTTCCGTTGTTCCGACAGCGAAAAAACTTGGTATCCGCCACTATCGGTTAAAATAGGCAACGACACATTGGCAAACCGGTGAAGTCCGCCTGCCGCTTGAATAATTTCTGTGCCGGGACGAAGATATAAGTGGTAAGTATTTCCTAAAATTATTTTTGCTTTAATATCTTCCGTCAATTCTTTTTGGTGAATACCTTTTACGGTGCCTGCGGTTCCAACAGGCATAAAAATAGGAGTAGGTATCGTACCGTGTGCTGAAGAAAATATACCAAGGCGTGCTTGCGTATTGGTATCGGTTTTTAATAGTGTAAATTTATTCATTTAATAGTGTAAAATCTACAAAAGTAATTGGTTTTCCTTCTTTGAGAAACATTTCTTCATAAAATGTCTTGATACCAAGAACGGAATCATCGGGGAAATCATTGTATATGTCGGTTGATTTTCGATGAATAATTGCTTTTCGTTCGGATAGTGTTTCCAGCGTAAAATCGTGAAGCTCACGACTATCGGTTTTTAAATAAATATGATGATTGGGTTGCAAGATTTGCCGGTAAAGATTCAAAAACCGGTGTCCTGTAAGTCGTTTTTTTGAGCGACGCTTGGGTAGTTGCGGGTCGGGAAAAGTTATCCAGATTTCTGCAACTTCTTCCGGTGCAAAAACAGAAAGAATGAATTCAATCCGGGTGCGGATAAATGCAATGTTACTTATCTTTTCTTCGTAGCTTGTTTTGGCTCCCCGCCAGATTCTGGCACCTTTGATGTCAATGCCGATATAGTTATTTTCGGGATATTTCTTTGCCAAAGCCAAAGAGTATTCACCTTTTCCACAGCCCAGTTCCAGCACAATAGGATGATTATTGTTAAAATATTCGTGCCATTTCCCTTTTAACTCAAAGTCTTGTTGAAGCACTTCATCAAACTTTGGTTGAAACACATGTGGAAATGTTGCCATTTCCTTGAATTTTGCTAATTTTCCTTTGCCCAATTTTTTTTGCGGCAAAGATAGTATAAAACTATGAGGCTTTTGCAAAACCCAAAAGAAGCTGTCATTCTGAGCAGTGCGAAGAATCTCAATGCGCTGAATGATAATTGTTTACAGATTCTTCACTGCGTTCAGAATGACAAAACCAGAAGTTTTGCAAAGGTCTCACTATCTCTTAATCGAATTCAGGTTATTATACTAAACCGCAATCAAGATTATTTTGAACATCTTGTTAGCGGTTCGGTATTAGTCTATTCCCTTTTTCCGAAAATAATCCTGATGATATTCCTCCGCTTTATAAAAATTAATAAA
>JALTEO010000313.1 GCA_027073875.1 Bacteroidales bacterium | reverse complement strand
GTTTCAATTTGTGCTTTTATTTGTGCTACGCGGGCATCAATAGCGTCTTTTTGTCCTTTACCGTTAACAATAGTGGTATTTTCTTTGTCCATTTCAATTTTTTCGGCTTCACCGAGCATATCAAGTGTTACCGTTTCCAATTTCAGTCCTTTATCTTCTGAAATTACTGTTCCTCCTGTCAAAACGGCAATATCTTCAAGCATTTCTTTCCGTCGGTCACCAAATCCGGGTGCTTTTACGGCAGCTATTTTAATGGTACCACGCAATTTGTTAACTACTAAAGTTGCCAGTGCTTCGCCTTCAACATCTTCGGCAATAATTACCAATGGACGACCGGCTTGAGCAACCGGTTCCAATATAGGCAACAAGTCTTTCATTACCGATATTTTCTTTTCGCTAAGTAAGATATAAGGATTCTCCATTACCGATTTCATTTTTTCGGTATCAGTTACAAAATAAGGAGAAATATATCCACGATCAAATTGCATTCCTTCTACTACTTCTACTGTTGTATCGGTTCCTTTTGCTTCTTCTACGGTAATTACACCGTCTTTTTGTACTTTTTCCATTGCTTGGGCAATTAACGAACCGATAGACTTATCGTTATTAGCAGAAATTGTAGCAACTTGTTCTATTTTTTTGTAATCATCTCCAACCTTTTGTGATTGTTTTTTCAAAGATTCAATAACTTTCTCAACGGCTTTGTCAATACCGCGTTTTAAATCCATCGGGTTGGCACCGGAAGTAACATTTTTCAACCCAACAGTTGAAATGGCGTGTGCCAAAACAGTTGCTGTTGTTGTTCCGTCGCCGGCGTTGTCATTTGTTTTAGATGCAACTTCTTTTACCAGTTGTACACCTAAGTTTTGAAATTCATCATCCAACTCAACTTCTTTGGCAACGGTTACACCGTCTTTTGTTATTTGAGGGGCTCCGAATTTTCTGTCAATTACGACATTGCGTCCTTTCGGTCCCAGCGTAATTTTTACGGCATCATTTAAGATGTCCATGCCTTCTTTAAGGCGATTTCTTGCTTCAATATTGAATTTAATTAATTTTGCCATTTTTATTTTATTTTAAAGGTTATACAATTTATTTAACAACTAACAAAATATCTTCCTTGTTGAGGATAAGATAGTCTTTATCGTCAATCTGTAATTCTGTTCCGGCATATTTTCCGTAAAGAACGGTATCTCCGGTTGCTAATTCAGATTTTTCTTCGTTGTCTTCTTTACCGATAGCGATAATTTTTCCTTTGGAGGGTTTTTCTTTTGCCGAATCGGGAATAATAATGCCGCCGGCTGTTTTTTCTTCTGCCGAAAGTGGTTCAATCAACACTTTTCCGGGCATTGGTTTTCCAATTGTTGCCATAAATGAGTTTTTTGTTTGGTTAAACTTGCCGGAGTTTTACACGAACTATGCCATTTGGGAAAATTACTGATTTAAGTCCGTTGCAAAACCTAAAAGAAACTGTCATTCTAAGCAATGCGAAGAATCTCAACATATTGAATAGTCGTTATTTACAGATTCTTCACTGCGTTCAGAATGACAAAATCAGAAGTTTTGAAAAGGTTTCGATTTGTCAGTTTATTAACGACAAGATGGCAGGTTGTCAGAATCAAGGATGTTATTTTGGCAAAAAAGCAAGATATCTTTTCAAAATCTTAATCCCTATTTGTTTTCTGTGATTCATTTATTATGTTGAGCTCAAATTAATAAGTTATAAAGAGACCTTTGAAAAACCCAGAAAAGCGGTCAATTAGAAGTTTTGAAAAGGTCTCATAAAATAAAAATTACAAGTAAAATA
This sequence comes from Bacteroidales bacterium, assembly GCA_027073875.1. Lineage (GTDB taxonomy): Bacteria > Bacteroidota > Bacteroidia > Bacteroidales > JALTDM01 > JALTEO01. The sequence continues at coordinate 13 of JALTEO010000313.1, read as the reverse complement.
TAAAATGTAAAAC
>JALTEO010000312.1 GCA_027073875.1 Bacteroidales bacterium | reverse complement strand
TGCCGTTGGCTTTTGTCGGACTCATGGCTTTTCTGTGGCGAATAGTTACTTATTATCCGTATTTGATTATTGGTGCTATAATGGTTCCTAAATGGGTGGCAAAACATTTTTCGCTGAAAAAGAAATGATATCAGATGTTAAAAGGAAGAACATTCTTGTTGGAATAGAATTTATTCCTTTACCGCTTTTAAATTTTTAATGGTTTCTTGCGGATTCTCAGATTTAAAGACAAAACTACCCGACACCAATACATCGGCACCGGCAAGTACCAAGTCTATGGCATTGGAACTGTCAACGCCACCATCTACTTCAATAAGTGTTTGTGTCTGAGCATCTACAATCATTTCTTTCAGACGGGCAATTTTTGCCAACGACTGGGAAATAAATTTTTGCCCGCCAAAACCCGGATTGACAGACATTATCAATACCATATCTACATCGCGGATAATATCTTGTAAACATTCCACGGGTGTATGCGGATTAAGTGCCACACCGGCTTTCATTCCGTTTTCTTTAATGGCATAAATGACACGATGTAAGTGGTTGACTACCTCATAATGAACAGTCAGAATGTCGGCTCCGGCTTGCTGAAAATCAGCAATATACCGTTCCGGTTGCTCAATCATCAGATGAACATCCAATGGTTTCTTTGCCAACGATTTTATTTGCTTGATAACGGGAAAACCGAAAGTAATATTCGGAACAAATTTTCCGTCCATAATATCCAAATGAAACCAACCGGCTTCACTGGCATTTATCATTTCTATTTCTTTGCCTAATTCTAAAAAATCAGCTGACAATAGTGATGGGGCGATAATTGGTTTTTCCATTATTTTATTTTTAGCAAAAATAAGCAAAAATTTGGTTTACCAACTTTTTTGTATGCTCGGTGTGTCTTTGAGATGGGAGAATTACACAAAAAAAATAGATACATCATTCCCACGAAAGTGGGAATCTCAATCCAAGTGCTTTGTAGATGGAGATACCCGCCTTCGCTGGTATGTACTACCATTTTCTCGTCATCCTATGTTTGCTGCCATTCCAAACTGCTGTGTCTCGTTTCAAACGAGGTTTCGGAATTTATATTTTTTCACCCCTCTATATCTCCTCCCGAACTGTGTTCGAGGATTACAAACCTCAAGGGGAGAATTCCTCCCTTGTCCGAAGGACTCCTTGGGAGAGGGAGGATTAAGATGGGTGATAAGTTCAGATAACACTCTTTTGGGGAAGGATTCAAAGTTGCATAAAAAAGTAAAGCGATGAAACATATCATCGCTTTACCAAAAATAAGATTGTTATCAAGCTGTTATCCTACAACTTCTTTTACAAGATTAGCGGCTTCTTGCAAAGTGATGGCAGAATGAACTTTTAGTCCTGAGTTATCAATAATTTCCTTGCCTTCTTCGGCATTAGTACCTTGCAGACGGACAATTACCGGAACGGAAATATTACCTACTTTTTTGTATGCTTCAACAACACCGTTGGCTACACGGTCGCAACGAACGATACCGCCGAAGATATTAATCAAAATGGCTTTTACATTAGGTTCCGAAAGGATGATACGCAAACCGGCTTCTACAGTTTCAGCATTGGCACCTCCACCAACATCCAAGAAATTAGCAGGATTGCCACCGGAAAGTTTAATGATATCCATCGTAGCCATTGCCAGTCCGGCACCATTGACCATACAACCGACATTACCATCAAGTTTGACAAAATTCAGGTCATATTTTCCGGCTTCTACTTCCAATGGGTCTTCTTCGGTGATGTCACGCATTTCGGCATAGTCTTTATGGCGGAACAAAGCGTTATCATCTAATTTTACTTTAGAATCGGCAGCATAAATCAGGTCATCGGAAGTCTTAAAAACAGGATTGATTTCAAACATTGAGGAATCGCTATGGTCGTATGCTTTGTAAAGTGCCATAACGAATTTTGTCATTTCCTTGAATGCCTTGCCTGATAAACCGAGATTAAAAGCAATTTTCCGTGCTTGAAACGGCTGAATACCTACTTTGGGGTCAACTTCTTCTTTGAAAATTAAATGAGGTGTTTCTGCAGCTACTTTTTCAATTTCCATACCGCCTTCGGTGGAATACATCACAATGTTGCGTCCGGTTTGGCGGTTGAGCAGCACACTCATATAAAATTCTTTAATCTCGCTTGGTCCCGGGTAGTAAATACCTTGTTCAACCAATATTTGGTTTACTTTTTTTCCTTCGGGTCCCGTTTGGTGGGTTACTAACTGCATACCAATAATTTGGTCGGCATAAGACTTTACCTCGTCTAAGTTTTTGGCGATTTTAACACCGCCGCCTTTTCCGCGACCGCCGGCATGAATTTGAGCTTTTACTGCCCATACATCAGTACCGGTTTCTTCTTTAATCTTTTTAGCTGCTTCTACAGCTTCATCGGGTGTTTTGGCTACAAATCCTACGGGAACGGCTACGCCGAAGCTTTTGAGGATGTGTTTTCCTTGATATTCGTGAAGATTCATGATATAAAATATTTAAATATGTGTATTTTTGAGCTTCTAAAATACTACTTTTTTTTATTCCCGTAAAAAAATCTTATGAACAGGAAATTATTAAACGAGGAGTTGGGGCGGAAAACCGCTGTTGAATATAAGCAAGCGGAAAAGAATCCTATTGTCATTGTGCTCGATAACATTCGTAGTGCATTAAATGTCGGTTCTGTTTTCCGGTCGAGTGATGCTTTTCTAGTCGAAAAAATCTATTTGTGCGGATTGACAGCTACACCGCCCAATAAAGAAATTTATAAAACCGCCTTGGGCTCAACCGATTCCGTTGATTGGGAATACACGGAAAATACGATGGATGCCATAACCCGGCTGAAGAATGATGGTTTTACGGTTATCGGTATTGAGCAAGTTGAGGACAAAGTGTTTTTACAGGATTTCCTGCCACAGAAAGATAAAAAATATGGCTTTGTTTTCGGTCACGAGGTAAAAGGTGTTAGTCAGGAAGTTGTGGATGCGTGTGATTTTTGTATCGAAATACCGCAGTGGGGACATAAACATTCGCTAAACATTGCCGTTAGTGCCGGCGTGGTGTTGTGGCATACTGTTGAGCATTTGCTGTAAATTTCCCTTTAGATAAATCATTTGTAATACAAATTTTTGACACAAAACGGTAAATTACATATAAAGAATGTACTAATACAATAATGGATGGCAACTTTAAAAACTTTACGAACTTTATAAACTAAAAATAAATAGATGAAAAACATTCTCCTTATTGCTTTAGCTCCTGTTTTTATCATTGCTTATTACATTTATCATCGCGACAAGTGGGAAAAAGAACCTATCGGGTTGCTATTAGTATCAATCCTATTAGGTGCTGTTGCTGTTTTACCGATTATTTTGGTAGAAACCTATTTGACGGAGAATCCGCTGTTTGCCACTGATACCGTCTATTCTGCAGCAACTTACAATGGCTTTGTGGTTGCCGGTGTTACGGAAGAATTTTTTAAATTTTTGGTCTTTATGATTTTGATATGGGGCAACAAAAATTTTAATGAAAAATTTGATGGAATTGTCTATGCAGTATATATCTCGTTGGGTTTTGCAGGTGTGGAAAATCTGATGTATGTATTTAACTATGGTATTCAAACGGGATATGTGCGTGCTGTTACGGCAGTTCCGTTACATGCTATTGTCGGCGTGGTTATGGGATATCACCTTGGTTTGGCAAAACTTGGTGATAACGGCAAGGCGTTCCATTTTCTGCTGGCTTTACTTTTGCCCATTTCGTTTCACGGGTTTTACGATTGGATTGTAATGGTTAATCAGCCATGGTATTTAATCATATTTATTCCTTATCTGTTTTTCTTGTGGCGACGAGCTTTTCGTAGGATGAGAGAATTATCGGATATTAGCAGATTCCGCCCTGAGGAAGAAGACTAATCCGTGAAATTCATGGAATTTTCTATTCCAAACTTATTTGTCCTTTCGTCATTCCAAACTTGTTTCGGAATCTTTTTAGATGCTTTGGAGCTTCAGGACAATTCGTAATTATACATTGTAAATTGTTAATTGTTAACTAAATAGTGTCCTTGTATAAATAAAGCAAGCTAACGATTTTTTTATTTTGCCTTACTCAGCGTAATAATAATTACTCCGGCTATCATCAAAACGCCACCGGCTATCTGATAAAATAACGGCATTACACCAAAGAAAAAATACGAAGCCAACAGCACCAAGAAACTTTTAGAAGTTCCAATAACACTAATTTTGCTGACTTTCAAATATTTAAAAGCATAGTAGCCGGAAAGCACCGCTAAGAACGGTCCCAATAATGACCCTGCTAAAATATTGTAAAATGCCGGTAATGAAATGTGCAAACTTTCCCCTTTGATAAGGAATAGCGTAAGAAATCCCGTAAAAATGAAAAGAATACGATTGATGGTTAGCAGCCAAGGATGAATTTCTTTAATTTTACTTTTTGCCAAAACCGTTCCTATTGAAAAAATAAACGATGACAAGAAAATGATACCTGTTCCATTGAAAAAAAACTGATGCCATGTGAAATCTTTCTTGTAATTTAAGATAACAGCACCTGCTATGGTTAGAAGCATACCCGTTATTTCCCATTTATTAAACCGTTCTTTCAGAAAAATATAGCCGAGAATTATGACATAAATCGGTCCTATATTGCCTATAAACGAAACGATGGCAGGATTTTCCGTAAGTTTGATGGCATAAAAAAATAGTCCGGTAGATAATAATTCCAATATCCCGAGAATAGGCAGGTATTGCAAGTTTCTTTTATTGACAGAAACTTCGTTTTGTAGTTTTTTTGAAAATCCGAGAAGCAAAAAATTCCAAACCATAGCAAAAAAGAACCAGTAAACACCAAATTGCGGAAAGTTAACCTGATTCATTGCCGCTTTACTAAAAATATAAACATTGGAAAGTGCAATAAGCGAAATAAAAACGAAAAGATACCCTTTGGCTTTGTCGGAAATTTTCATGATTTATCCCAAAAGGATTTTTTGGATAATTGTTTGTAACGCTTCAAAGATAAGAGGGTTTCCGGCAATAATCTCTTCGCCGAAAAGGAAATTATCGCCCCCCATAAAATCCGTAACGCTACCGCCGGCTTCTTTTACGAGAAATGCTCCGGCAGCTATATCCCACGGCTGCAAACTGTATTCGTAAAATCCATCGAACCTGCCACAGGCAACATACGCTAAATCAACGGCTGCCGACCCGAGACGACGAAGCCCTTGTGAATTTTTCATAAAGTAACTGAGTGTTTTCATGTAATTGTCCAGATATTTGTAATCCTTAAATGGAAATCCGGTAGCCAAAAACGAATCGAACACTTTTTTTGTGTCGGAAACCTGTATTGGTTGTTTATTCAGAAAAGCACCACCACCCTGCCAACCATAAAATAACTCATCGTGAGTTACTTCATAAATAATTCCGGCAATCAATTTATTGTCTTCGGCTAATGCCACACTGATGGAATACGGTGGCAAACCGTGAATATAGTTGGTAGTTCCGTCTAACGGGTCAATAATCCATCGCAATGGTTTTTCGGTTTGTGCGGTTGTTTTTTCTTCGGTCAGGAAACCGGCTTCGGGTAAAATCTTTGCCAATCCTTCGACTAATTTTTCCTCGGAGGTTTTATCCACATAGGTTACAAAATCGTGAACTTGCTTGTTTTCAATATTTTCTGCCCGGACTTTGGTAATTTCGTTTCTGAGAAATTTTCCGGTGTTCCATATCAAATCGTTTGCTGCTATTATCGTTTTTTCAAGATTCATTTTCTATAATTTTGGCTTGCAAGATATTAGGATTATCACTTGGTTGCAAAGATACGGTAAGAAATCGATTTTTCAGGTTTTCGTCAAAAGGATGTGTTACGCGGATATAATTGTCGGTGAGTCCGAGTATTTGCCCGTCTTTGTTTTCAGATTCAAACAGGACTTTTGTCGTTGCTTCGATATTTTGTTCCACAAAAAGTTGTTTTTTTCGATTACTGAGTTGGTGAAGTTTCTTACTTCGCAGATCAATTTCTTGTTTGGTATTCAGTTGTTTCAGAGTCTTGCTTTCTGCCAACGGACGCTCCGAATAAGAGAACACATGTAAATAACTTGCAGGCAATCCGGTCAATAACTTATAAGTGTCTTCAAAGTCTTTTTCCGTTTCGGCAGGGTATCCGGTAATGACATCAATACCTATACCGGCATCGGGAAGTATTTTGTGTATTGTATTAATTTTTTCAACAAAAAAACCGGTATTGTATCGTCGTTTCATCAAGCGGAGAATTTTATCACTACCCGATTGCAGCGGAATATGAAAGTGATGTG
>JALTEO010000311.1 GCA_027073875.1 Bacteroidales bacterium | reverse complement strand
CTCAAGCCAATTTTTTGTATTGTCAGTTGAGCCGTCATCTACGATAATGAGTTCAAAATGAGGATAGGTTTGATTTAAAATAGATTGTACAGAAATTTTTAAAAACTCAAGCCGATTATAGGTTGGGATTATTATGGAAACATATTGTTTCATAAGAGATAGGAAAATCCTATATTAATTTTGAAATCAAGCCGAGATAGAATATCTTTAGAATTCTTTCCAATTTGATCTTCTTGGATAATTGTATCTTCAGATTCTGATTGATTATGATCATAGTTCATTCCCAAAATACTTATTCCTGAATAAATATCAATATTCATTTTCGAAGACAGCTTGAATGTTGCCCCTCCAACGAAAGTGCAAGAATTAAAAAAAGAAATGTCAGAAGATTTCGTATTTTTGCGAACAGTATCAACAACATTTGTTGAAGCATCATGTGCATCAATCATTTTTGTTGTATTGTGTATATAGGAGAACAAAGTAGAAGTTATTCCGCCGCGGATAGTTAACCACTTCAAAATGGTCCCTTCAGCGCCGAAAGTAAATATTGTATTAAATGATGTGGAAGTGTCTGTTGTTTTATACTGCATCGTTTGATTTGTTGGATGAGCTGTTGTGTCATTGTCAAAGTCAGTTAGTGTGTTATTATTATTAAAAGAAAAAGTTAGTCCTGAAAACCATAAGGCAGAATCAAAAGTTTTTGAATAAGAGACCTTGCTCTTGATCTCTAACTTATTTTCTGTTTTGTTGTAAGACATATTAGAGAGTGTAGAGTATGTTTTTTGAAAATCATCAGTGCTTTGAAAAGCAGCCTTTTTGGAAATGATAGTCCTAACTAACAAGAAGCGAAGTAAAGAATTCCCTGGCAAAGTGTAGTCAAACAGTATAGTGCCTCCTGTATTGTATCCTGATTCAATAAGCAAAACATCAAGCCAATTATGATAATTGTCTAAAATTATTGAATTTAAAAACAGGGCTGTATTGTTTCTTCGTGCTATTATAGCATAAGTCCCCGACACTCCCATTTTTATCGAATTGTTTATAGAATACATCCCACCCAGATTGCCGCCCAAGGTTTTTAGAGGATTTAATGTATAAAATCCTTTCAGACCCAACTGTATAGCACCAAAGTCATAGGAAAATATAAAGTCATAGTTACAAAAACAGCTGTTGCTTGTTTTTTGTCCAGAGTAATTTTGAGTATTTGTTGTCGAATTAGACACTGTTGTAAAAGCTATACTTGTGTCCGTATATGTAGATGTCTTAATATAGTAATAGTAATGAGGCGTTAGTATAAGTCCTACACCAATATTTTTAAAATTCATCAGCATACCGAGTCTTGTTCCTGTTAAATCAAGTGAGTTTTCCGTTATTTTTCCTGTATGGTTGTAAGAATATTGAGTGAAGACAGAGTGGTTGCTGTAAGTATAAGCAGCATGGATGATTTTTAAATTCAAATCTGAAATAATGTAAATTCCTCCAATGCTGCTTAAAAAAGCAGGGTTAATAGTAATATCGAATTCTTGGTCAGGCAAATAGTATTGACCGTTCATTCCACTTAATCTGAATGAACTGCCAAACATAAGAACTGGTAAGATTAAAAATATAAATAATATTTTTTTCTTTGTTATATGTAACATCATAGAGATTTTTTCTCTTGGCCACCGTTTTTTTAAGTAAACTCTTTTTATATACTTTCACTTTATCACCTCCTCTAACGCTCTCTTGAACTCCTCAGCACTCTGCCATCTATCCTCCTTTCTCTTTTCAAGAGCCTTAAAGACAATATTGTTGAGTTCTTCTTCTATTCCCTCTATCGGCTTAGGGGC
>JALTEO010000310.1 GCA_027073875.1 Bacteroidales bacterium | reverse complement strand
GCTTAAAAAGAGTTAATTTGATATCAGGTAAAAATAATATTGGTAAAACAGCTTTTATGGAAGGAGTGGAATTATTCGTTAATTCAAAATTCTCTGCTGGAAAATACCAATAGGCACATTTTTTAACAATAAGTTCTTCATTAGAAATATTTATCCATTCTTTACTGTTATTAGGCAAAACAAAAAGTATAAGAATTAAAGGGGTTGCACTTTCTTTCCTTTCAATAATATCATTAAAATTTTTAGCTTCTAAATCATATTTTATTGTGTTATCTCCTTCGACAATAGAGTTAATTGTTGTTGCTTTTAATTGTATTTTTAATTCTCTTCCAGTATCTCTTAACCTTTGATGTCCATTTTCATTTCGATATCCAACTTCAATAATGTTTAAATCAGTTCCATAATCAGGGAATGAAGAACTTGTCTTAAATCCATTTTTTGCAGCGATTAGCTCAAGATATCTTAGAGAGATAGCTTCTTTTATATGTTCTTCAGTCATCATAGAACAAAACTATAATTTATTAGACAAAGATACAATAATTTTATTAGAACTCTCCTAAAGTGAATTTATTTTTGCGGCACAACCTCAACCCATTGTCCTGTTGTGCGGGCACGGATTTGGTGGTCGTACATTGCTTCACAGCTGACTGCCGGCAGATAGAATTTTCCTTGATAAGCAGCATTCAGTAATACACGATAAGTTTTTGTTTTGTTACGATAAATATTAAAGAAAGAATTTACGCGGTCGTCGCGAATATCACGGTAAGTAGGGATATCAGCTTCGTGAACATTTGTCGTTTCGTCCATTCGCACATTGTGGATTTCCCAACCCGACGGGAAAATCTGTGTCAATGCCATTTCTTTGTAATCGCCAATGATGCCCGGATTCTGAATGGTAATCTCAGCCATAAAATCTGTTCCTTGTTTTAACTGCGTTATATCTATCGGTTTACCGTTCATACTAAGGTAACGAACTTTCATTGTTAGATTTTCTGACACTGCCGTTTCTTTGCCTGCTTCGGGAATACCGTTGAGCGAGAGGCGAACATATACTATGCCTTTGCCGTTATTTTTTACAAAGACTTTCCCGGGCGTTGTTCCCTTTATTGGTATATCAATCTGAGAGACAGGCATTTTTGTCGAAGCATTCAGACTGCCTTTCCCAATATTGTATGTGAAACTCAGCGTTTTGGAAGTGCCGTTTGTCCCTGCAAATTCTGCCATGGCAATTAAGCAATAGGCAGTGGTCTGTGTGCTCATCCAACGATTACTACTCAATGCTTTGGAGACTTGTTTCATTACCGGAATCGCTTTATTGCGTTGATTCATTAAACTCATTGTTTCCAAAATCATAGCACGGTCGCGATCATCAGAGCCGTAACTGTACGACATTTCTTTGTATGGCTTGATGGCTGTTGTTAAATTAGCTATTAGCTTTTTGGCGGCTTCCGGCTGTCCTACCAGTACATATGCTGCTGCCAAACGCCATCGGGCTTGCATTGAAAGATTCGGTTGTTCGCGTAAGCGGTTCATAGCACCCAAAACCGGATTTTTTGCCAGTGCTAAGGTATATAATCTATATGCCTGAATCAAATCGTCATTTCTGTAATAATATCTGTTTCCTTTTGCTCCGGGAGACCAATTTCTTGCCGCTTTTTTCTGATATTTCAGCCATTTCTTTTTAAATCCGAGAGGCATAGAATAGCCCTTTTTCTCAGCTTCGAGCAAAAAATGACCGGCATAGCTGGTTCCCCAGTCATTGGCATATTTTGAGTCGGGCCAGTAACCTAAGCCGCCATTTGGTAATTGGAATGTTTTCAGTCGCTTAATTGCCTCACGGACATTTGTGCTGATTTTTGTTTTCATTTTACTATCTACCTCCATTACATTTTCGAGGAAAATTTGTGGAAATACCGATGAAGTAGTCTGCTCAACACAGCCGTAAGGATATTGCAATAAATATTTTAACCGTCTGCCGAAATCAATGGGCGGGATATTGGAAACTTCCAATTTGCCCGAATTGGTTCCTGCAATACCTACGGGAACAAAGTCTTTATTCCATGACTGACCGGGTTGTAAAATAGTTTCGTAATAGTCGGTAACAGGCGGATTGGGATTGCGTACATCAATTTCAAAGTCATAGTCTGCTTTTTCGTTGCCCGATTGAGCAATAACATGAATTTTGCCGATACCGATGCGTTTGGCTACCTGCAAATCAAAGTTTACGACCTTGTCACCTGTTTTGGCAAATGATATAGATTTTTGTTTTTCGCCCGAAAAGAAATTATTTGTTTTAATCGTTATTTTAACATTTTTCACTTTCTTTTCCATGGCAAATACTGTTACCGGAAGTTTTACGGTTTCGCCCGGACCGACAACCCTCGGAAATGTTGCCAGTACCATTAGCGGCTTACGGACAGGTGTTGTTTTTTCTGTATTGCCGTAAGCGTCATTATATCCGGCAACAACCATTGTTCTGACCGAACCGATATACCGTGGCATCATAAAGGAGTGCGATTGCCGTTCGCCTGCTTTTAAGGTAAACGGTCCCATAAATTTCACCATTGGTTTAAAGCGATTTGCCTTTTTAGCTTTTCCGCCTTGCAGTTCACCATCACCGCCGATAGCAAAGAGTTGAGCGATTTTACCGCCGAAAGCACCGAGGACAAAATCATACATATCCCAAGTTTTTACGCCCAATGCTTCGCGAGCATAGAAACTTCTCCACGGGTCAGGTGTTGAAAAACGGGTTAAGTCCAACAGACCTTCGTCAACTACAGCGATGGTGTATGTCATTGGTTTTCCGTCTTTTTCTTTGACATTAATTGTTACTTTCTTTTCCGGTGCCAACACATTTGGCATTTCAATAACCGGATGTAGTTTTGTATTCGGATCTTCAACCAATATCGGAATTACACCGTAAAGCCGGATAGGTAAATCATTGGCTGTGGTTTGGTAGGGTTGAACCAGCGTGATGTGAATGAAAATATTTGGTGCCATTTCCTTGGTTGCTTTAAAAGAAAATGAAGTTTCGTCTTGCTGTGTTTTTACCCAGTGAGCATCAATTATTTTGGAACCGGATTCAATGCTTACTAAAGCTCTTGCCCCTGCTGAAGAAGGAAAATTAACTTTAATTTCTTCTCCTACCTTATATTTTTCCTTGTTGGCATTGAATACTAACATAGTAGCACCTTCGGGATTTTTCCGTTGGTCGCGACCTGCCCATCCCGGCCAGTCAATGTAAACGGTTTTGCCGGTGGCGTGACCGCTTTGTGGATCATATACCCGAACTAAAAAGCGTCCCCATTCCGGATAATTTATTCTAAATGAGAATTTCCCGCGTCCTTGACTGTTGGTATTAAGTATTTTTGTGACAATAGGTTGGTGATAGGTACTGTTGACATACGATGTGAGGTCGTCGTTGCCATTACTCCACCACCAACGCCAGTTTACTTTATATACTTCAGCTTTTAATCCGTGAGTTTGTACGGGATTACCTTTTTCGTCCACGGTAACAATATCCACAGTTTGATTGGTATCGGTTAGTAACATACCTCGTTTATCGCCTTTTGGTAAACGAATACCGACATAAGTACTGTAAGGTGAGTAGGGGATGGAAAAGCGGTCGATACTGAAATCGCCACCTTCTTCAAATACGCGGGCAACAAAATGTGCTTTGAGCATCCCGGGAGCACCATTTCCGGTATTTATATTCATACTGACATTGGCATCGCCGTTTTCGTCAATTTTTCCGTCAAAGACAGTAATCTCATCAGAGTTAAAATAGCCGGCAGGGTCATCAAATACAAAATCGCTGTATTTTTTGAATGATGTTTTCATAGGACTCATGGTGGCGATAATATTTGCTTTGAGATTGCTTGCTGTGGCACCGCTTAACCATGCTACATGGAGTTTTCCCGAAATATTTTTGTTGAGCGAAGTAATCTTCTTGACGCCAAAGTCCAAATTAATTTTTAAGCGGTTTGGCTTGATTGTCTCTATTTTTAGTCGTTTTGAAAATTCAGCACCGCCGACCTTAATTTTAGCAGTCCAGTTGCCTGTGGGGGCATCTTGGTCGGTAGAAGTAGAGAAATTGTAAAAACCGTTTATGCCCTTTGTTTTAACCATATGTTGCATTAACTGTCCACTTGGGTTGTAGAGTTCAAAGACAACAGGGTGATTTTCAGGCAGTAATTTCTTTGGGTCTTCCAAAATAAATGTTATAAATAATGAATCGCCGGGACGCCATATTCCGCGTTCACCATAGATAAATCCTTTGATGCCTTTTTGGACAATTTGTCCCGATACATCAAAATTACTTAGCGATAATGAAGAACCATTGTCAACTTTCAGGTAACCGCGTTGTTTCCCGTTTTTGGCAATGATGATAAACGGTTTTTTGTCAAATTTTATATTGGCAAATCCATTTCCGTCGGTCTTGGTTGTTCCCAACAATTGATTTTGAAAATTGTAAAATTCCAGTGTAACATATGGAATAGGTTTCGTGGTTTTTAAATCGGAAACGATAACTGTAAAGTCATTATTTGTACCGGATTTGGCAATAATACCCATATTGGAAGCTAATACATTGCGGCTGACAAAATGATTTTGACGATAATATGATTTTGAGCAGGGATCATCGTTATTGCCATAGTAGTAATCATCGTTATCATAATAGCTTTCGTAGTAGTCCCAGTTGGTTTCTTCGTCATTGGAATTGTCAGCGTCCCATTGTTCCGATTCATTATCGGCAATTTCATCATCCGATTCTGTTTTATCGCAATAATACATAGAATATGATTTACGGAAACTTAGTTCTACACGGTAAATAGCTCCGGGCTGAATAGCAATTAACTTAGACAAATCAATAGAAAAAGAATTCCATTTGCCATAATCAATAGGTTTGTTCGATTCCAATTTAATGGTTTCTTTGTGTATAATTCTGCCTACTCGTTTTAATTGTGATTGACCGTTTAATTTATTGGTTTGCAGAAACTGAACAATGTTATTTTCGTAAATCTGGATAATTTTGATGTCAATGGATTTGAGGTTGACGGTTTGAAATGGGAAAATCAGTCCTTTTGAAGTTGTCGGGATAATTACGCCTTTGCCCGTTAATCGAACAGCCGGTTTAATGTCTTCAAAGGTTACCTCAAATTTGGAGCGTTTTTTCATTTTATAACCTAAAATATTTTGAATTCCCGGCTCTACAAAGATTTTTCTGACTCCTTTTTGCCGGATTGGCGGATACACTTTAATTTGATTATCTACAATGCTAAATCGTATGGTATTATTATCTTCCAGTGTTATTAGTCCGTCAAGGTTCTGGTTTTCTTTCAGTGGGTCTGAGAAATTAATTGCAATGTATTGTTCCGGCTGTTGGACAATACTAACATCAACAATTTTGAAATCGCTGAGCGACGGAATTTCCAGCTTTTTCTCTCCTTCGATATCCACACCAATGGCGTTGCCGTTCCATCTTACCAGTACTTCGCCTGCTGTTTCAGCTCTTACAACTTTTTCAATTTGAAAATGGTGTGTTATTTTATCTTTGCTTTTTCCCCAAGTAATTTTCAGGTTTTTTCCGTTTTGAGTAGCGGTAATTAGTTGTTTAACCTCATCGTCATTGGCAACATCTTCAGTGATAATTGTTCCTGTAATTTTATTGAGTCCTAATTTTGTCTTTTCGTATGGTTTGTAGGTGTCAAAATCAAGCGAGAAAGCTTGTTTTATTGTGCGAAATCCAAAGCGAAAAGTTTGTAAATTTTTAGGCAAGTCTTTTATCAGTTTATCTAAATTAAATTCGCAGATATAATTTTGATCAGAGGTTAACGGTTTTTGGGGATAAAATTCAATAGTTCGTTGATTTATCCAGTATGCCTTGCCATCGATACTTGGTTCAAAGTCAAATAACGATTTTGAGATAGGTTTGCCATCGTCCTTATAGTTAGGATTGTCTTCAGCCAACTCAATGGTAATAGGTGATATTTTTGAGATTGTTCCTGCCGTAAATGCGGTAATATATTGACGGAAAGCCGGATTAATTTCAATGGGTTCGTTTTTGTCGTTGTTGCAACTGCTGAATAATGTTGTAAAAAGAATAATTAGAAATGCAAATTGTTGATTTTTTTTCATTTTCTTAATTTTTTTCAAAGTTAAAAAGATAATAACTTGACTATTGATTTTTTAAGGGAAAGTTTTTTATTTTTTAGATATTAGACTCGGGTTATTGATTTTAATCGTATTTTTATCCTCAAAATTTAATCAGATGAAACCAATTATCAATTACGAATTACGAATTAGGAATTAGGAATTACGAATAAAAATGTGACACTTGAACAATTGAATAACTGAATAATTG
>JALTEO010000309.1 GCA_027073875.1 Bacteroidales bacterium | reverse complement strand
ACTTTAACATAGTGTCCTTTTACTTCTCCGGATTTACGACTTTAATATCATTGTATAGCATCCACTTTCCTTTCTCGAATCTAAACCCGATATAACTAAAGTCAGGTCCATAGAATTGATATAATCCCTTATACGATGGATTATCCGGTGCTAAATGGTCGGCAACAATCATTTTGTATCTGGGGTCGAAATGCATCATCATCGTTACCCGTGCGGAATATTGGAATATTACCCTACTCTGTTTTTGTTTCCCCAAAACGAATAACCGTTTTCCAAATCGCGGTTTGCCGGCACCCGTAAAATACAATATATCAATTATTTTTTTGGATATCAATAAATTATTCTGGTCAAATCCAAGCAGCGTATAATAGGTTCTGCCTCCTGATTTCACAGGAATCATTTGATAATACAAGGCACCATACCAATTATCCGATTTTAAGGTAGCTTTCAATAAGTTTTGAATAGAATCCGATTTGTCTGTCAGCGGAAAGACCAATAATCGTTTCTTTTTCTTTTGGTAATGCTGAATAAATCCGTAGTATGAATGTGTGTGGTTTTTCCATTGTGTATCCCAGATAAAGATTCTCACGGTATTGTCTTTACTGAATAATTTTGATAACTTATCTAATTTTTCAAAACCGTAATCTTGAGAAGATTTATCATTTAGTGTGGTGTATAATAAATTGCTGATTTTCCGGTTTAAGATAATCTTCTCGTTATCATTTTTCAAATACCGTGTGCCATCGGATTGAAATAATTGGTCAAAATAATATTGCAGAGAGTCTTCTGCTTCTTGAATTGTTAACGATTGGCTATATCCTGAAAAAGAAATCAGGCAAAGGAGATAAATGACGGTAAATCTTTTAATTTTAGACATTTTAGGATAACTATTCCGACAATAAATCAGGATTAAATGATAACGGTAACAATTCTTTAACGCTATTAAGCACAAAAATCTTGTTTTGCCCAACCATTATTATTTTTATGGGTTTGTCGAAGCGAAGTTCCGTCTCAAGCATCACTTGACGACAGGCACCACAAGGTGTTGCAGGTTCGTAAGTTAGTACATCGTTTTGTCCGGCAGCAACGACTAATAACGATATCGGCACATCGGGAAATTGGGCATTGGCATAAAATAATGCAAC
Source organism: Bacteroidales bacterium (assembly GCA_027073875.1). Lineage (GTDB taxonomy): Bacteria > Bacteroidota > Bacteroidia > Bacteroidales > JALTDM01 > JALTEO01. The sequence continues at coordinate 702 of JALTEO010000309.1, read as the reverse complement.
GCGTTCGGCACATAGACCTGAAGGAAACGCTGCATTTTCCTGATTATTTCCTGTGATAATTTCACCGTTTTCCAGTAATACGGCAGCACCGACTTTAAAATGTGAATATTTTGCGTATGCCTTATCTTTGGTTTCCAAGGCAGATTTAATCACTGTTTGCTCTTCATCGGTAAAATCTTCTACTGATTGGTATTCCTGCAGATTTATTTTTATTTCGTATTGTTTCATACGGAAATGCTAAAATGATTGCCCAAAAGTACAAAAAAATACGAAACATATTGAACTAAGAGATGCCATCTTTTAAAAAAATAGAATCTCTAATATATACCAAACAAAAAAAGCCGCCCAAGAGATGAGCGGCTTCCTTTACAAGAAAATTTATTTCCTTCCTCTTATTCTCCGTGTAATTTTGCTTTTTTAGCCAACAATTCCTCTTTGCTTTCCTCATTATTAGGATCAGGATGAATAGCATCGGTAGGACAAACATCTACACATTGTGGTTCATCAAAAAATCCATTACATTCAGTACATTTTGCAGCAACAATAAAAGTATGATCTTCAGAAATTGGATCATGTTCTTCATTATCGTCCAAAGAAGTACCGTCAGCCATTGTCCAATTTTCACCGGCGTCAAAGATTGCTGTGTTAGGACATTCGGAGACACAAGCCCCACATGAAATACATTCGTCATTAATATAAAGT
>JALTEO010000308.1 GCA_027073875.1 Bacteroidales bacterium | reverse complement strand
ATTTAGTAAGAAAAATTTCAAAAAAATGGAAAAGAGAATAATTGAAAAGATAAAAAAACAACTATTATCTTCGGATAAACAACTCGTTTCAGATGCTCTAAAAATGATGGAAAATGATGGGGATTCTTCTGTGATTGAGGTGCTTGCAGAGTCATTAGTTCTTCAGGATGATGAAAGTATAAAAGAGGAAATCCGTCAATTTTTTATGAAAATAAAAAATAATGATGTTGGGAAAAATATTTTAGAGATTATCGAAAATAATCGATTTTTATCCGAAAAAAAATTTTTTATCTCACTTTGTTGGCAATTACCATTACAATTTGATGGTTTTTACGATAATTTTTTGAAAATCTTTTACGAAGATAATTTTGAAAATGCTTTTGAAGCATTTACGGTTATCGATACCATTATAAGTAAAGGGAAGCAAGATCTTTCAGAAAAAGTAATAGAAGAAAGAATTGATAATATAAAGTCTCATCTCTCAGGAATGGATGAGCAAAAGAAACTTTTATCTATGGAAATAATTCATGGGTGGATGTCCGTAAAATCCGAGGAATAAAAAAAGCTGCCATAAAATGACAGCTTTTAAAGTATTTAAAAGTAATCGGATTAATTATCTGATTCCTTTTTTATTCGCATACCATAGAATGATTTATAAACGAAAACCAATCCGATAAGCAAGAATACTGTTCCGATAATTCTTGAAATGTCTGCATTGCCTTCGTGAATTAATTCAATAGATATTTCTGCAGCGAGTAATCCAAATAGGGTTGAGAATTTGATAATTGGATTTAGGGCAACTGAAGTAGTGTCTTTATAAGGATCTCCAACAGTGTCACCTACTACTGCTGCTTCGTGAAGTGGTGTTCCTGCTTCTTTTAGGTCAACTTCTACGACTTTCTTGGCATTATCCCATGCACCACCGGCATTAGCCATATAAAGTGCTTGGAAAAGACCAAAAACAGCAATGGAAATCAGGTATGCCACAAAGAAGTTAGGATCAAAGAATGCAAAAGAGAGAGTTAAAGATAGTAAAACAATAAAAATGTTCCACATTCCTTTTTGAGCATAAACAGTACAAATTTTAACGACTGCCTTTGAATCTTCAATGTCAGCTTCTTTTTTATCTAAACTGATGTTTTTCTTAATAAACTCAACGGCTCTGTAAGCACCTGTTGTTACAGCTTGTGTTGAAGCACCGGAGAACCAATAAACAACTGCACCTCCCATAATGAAACCAAGAATGATAGGGGCGGAGGTTAATTCTATGCTTAAAAGTCCGGCTTGTTTCAAAATAAGGATGATAGAGAAAATCATTGTAGTAGCTCCGATAACGGCGGTACCAATTAATACCGGTTTAGCAGTAGCTTTAAAAGTATTTCCTGCTCCGTCATTGGCTTCCAAGTTGTGTTTGCCATTTTCAAAATCGGGTGTAAAGCCATAATCTTTATTGATTTCTTCTTTGATACCGTCTAATTTTTCGATACGGGATAATTCAAAAACAGATTGGGCATTGTCAGTTACCGGTCCGTAGCTGTCAACAGCAATGGTAACAGGTCCCATTCCGAGAAAACCAAAAGCAACTAAACCAAAAGCAAAAATAGACGGGTAAGTCATAATGGCATCAAATCCTTGTAAGCTAACATAGAAACCAACTAACATGAGAAGTGCCATAACGAGTCCAATCCAAAAAGCACTAAAATTACCGGCAACAATTCCTGAGAGGATGTTTAATGAAGCACCACCTTCGCGTGAAGCAGTAACAACTTCCTGAACATGGCGGGAGCGACTGCTGGTAAATGCTTTTACCAATTCAGGAATAACTGCGGCAGCGAGTGTACCAAGACTAA
>JALTEO010000307.1 GCA_027073875.1 Bacteroidales bacterium | reverse complement strand
GTTATGTACTTAAACAAATATTTTCTCAATATTTTACAAAATCCCGGATTTGGGTATTTCTAAATCGGGATTTTCTGCTTTACTCTCCCTTTATCCATTGCACATTCATACAATTCAATAAATAAATCGGGTTAAATAAACAAGTTTAGGACGGTTTACATTCTTTTTTTGGCTATAAACTAAAATTTACTTTATTTTGTAAAAAAATTAATGTTCATGAAAAGAATAATTTTTCTTTTAGCTATTGTTCCTTTATTCTATTGGGGATGTACCAATTCAGGTAATGAAAGTACTATGACAGGAAAGGACTCTTCGAAAGTTTACATTCAAAATCTGGAGAAAAAACTTTATGCCGATTCATCGCAAACTATTAAACCAGGTGTTGCTCTTGAGACTATGATTGCATATGCCCGTTTTGCTCATGACTTTCCTAAAGATTCCCTAAGTCCTGAATACTTATTTAAAGCGGCAGAAATTGCCAGAGCACTACATAAAGGACATGAAGCTGTTTTGTATTACGAGAAAATTTGTACCGATTATCCTAACTACGAAAAAACACCTACGGCACTATTTTTAAAAGCATTTACTTACGAAAATACTTTAAAAGATACTGCAAATGCAAGAATTGGTTATCAGGAATTTATCAAAAAATATCCCGACAATCAATTTGCTGACGATGCACAATATTCTTTAAAATATCTTGGGAAATCTCCCGAAGAACTGATAAAAATGTTTGAAGGAAATGAAGATGTCGCATCTAAAAATCCTGAAAAATAAGATTTTGTGGGGTTCATAGAACAACTCCGGCTTCATCCTTTCGTTCGTTTATTGATTCCGTTGTTGATAGGTATCTTATTACAATTAAGTGGTTTTCTCCCTATTTTTCCTGAAATTTTATTTATTGCACTTGTCGGTCTGTTGGCAATACTTATTTTTTTGCATTTGCTGATAAAAAACAGTCGCCGGTTTATCATTATAGGCGTTGGTATCAATTTATTTCTGATTTTAGCTGGCGTGCTGATAACACAACTAAAAGATGAACAACGCCTGACGCCTGATAATTTGCAACAAGGGATGATGGTTGGTACCATTGTAAAACAGCCGAAGGCAGGCGACAAAACCATCAAAACTGTTTTAGAAACGGAAGCCATTAATAAAAACGGAAAATGGATTGCTGCCAACGGAAAGATTGTTCTATATTTTCGGAAAGATTCTGTTAATTCACCGCAATTAGCCATTGGCGACAGAATTGTTTTTGATGTTGCTGTGCAAACACCTTCGGCAGCCAAGAATCCTCACGAATTTGACTACAGAAATTATTTGGCATATCATCTGATTACCAAACAAGCATTTCTGAGGGCGGGGCAGTGGCAAAAAATAGGGAATAATATCCCAACAGATAATATCTCGATATGGGCGGCAAAGATTCAGCAAAGCGTAGTTAGTATCTTTCGCCGTGCACATTTACAACCTGATAATTTTAGTATCATCTCGGCACTGACTGTCGGATATAAAGATTTGCTTTCGATAGAAACACGGCAGTCATTTTCGCAAACCGGAGCCATGCATGTGTTGGCAGTTTCGGGGCTTCATGTCGGAATTATTTATTTGGTACTCAATTATTTGCTGTCGTTTTTTTTCAAAAAGAAACGCCTGTGGATAAAAACAATTTTGATGATATTGGTTTTGTGGAGCTATGCACTGATAACGGGATTCTCACCATCGGTATTACGGGCAAGTGTCATGTTTTCGTTCATTGTGGTTGGCGAGAATCTAAGACGCCCAAAGAATATTTACAACACTATTGCTGCCTCGGCGTTTTTGTTGTTATTATTTAATCCTTACAATTTGGTAGAAATTGGTTTTTGGTTGTCGTATCTGGCAGTGTTGGGCATCATTTTTTTACATCCCAAGATATATGGCTTGTTGTATTTTGGTAAATCATTTTTCGGGAAAATGGCTGACAAAATCTGGTCTTTAATTGCTGTTTCTATTGCGGCACAGATTACTACTTTCCCCATTGGCTTATTTTTCTTTCACCAGTTTCCGAACTATTTTCTTTTAACCAATTTATTTGTTATCCCATTGGTGTCAGTTATTATTTATGTGGCTATGTTATTATTGGCAGTATCGCCATTGCCTACAGTTTTTTTGTTTGTTGCCGACATCTTGGACAAGATTTTAAGCTTTATGATGGGAGGCATCCGTTGGATTCAGTCGTTGCCGTTTGCTTTCGACCAAGATATCTCCATTTCCAAAAGCCAAATGATTTTGTTGTATCTAATAATTTTGTCATTCGTACTTATTTTATTGTGGCGTAAGTCTGTACCTGTTTTCGCATTTTTGGGTTTTGTGCTGGTTTTCCTAACCACGACCATTTATAGCGAGTTTGCTGTAAACCGGCAGCGGAAATTTATCGTTTATGACATCAGTCGCGAAACAGCATATAACTTTGTGGACGGACAAGATAATATCTTTTTTTCTTCATTGGCAGGCAAAGAAAAGAAACTAAACTACCATATAAAAAACAACTGGTTGGCTTTGGGCGTGAAGAATGAAAAATTATTGAATATCAGGCAAATGAACAATAATCATTTTTTCAGAAACTTTTTGATTATTCAAAATCCGCATTTTTTCCTGAAACGAAACTATATTGGTTTTTACGATAAGAAAATAGTTGTTTTTAACCGTGATTACACCATTTCTCCACGCACCATTACCAAGAAAAAGCTCAAAGTAGATTACATCTTATTAAGTGAAAATACGGCTGTTAGTATTCAAACGCTCTTACGACTTTTCGACTTCAAAAAAATTATTATTGATGCTTCTAATTCTACTTACAAAATTTCGGAATGGAAAAATGATTGTTTGTCGGCAGGCATTAATTGTTTTGTTGTTCCGGAGCAGGGAGCATTTGTGAAAGATTTTTCCGGTTTCAAGCTATTGTAGTTTTGGGTTTGCAATACTTTTAAAGATGAAAAATAAATGTATTTTTATTTTCCACAAACATTTATAGACATAAAAAACACTTATTTAACATAAAAATTGAAACCTTTTCCTTAATTTTGTGTCTATTATAAAAGTTGTTTCCCATGAAAAGATATTATTCCTTGCTAATTATTGTTCTGCTGATAACGATTACAACAGGATGTGTAAAAGATTATTTTGATGCCGATAAAATTTCTACTACTATGCAGTGGGAACCCAATATGGCGGTTCCACTGGCAAAAGCAGATTTAAAAATCCGCGATATTTTACAGGATTATGACAATAATGAATTGTTTGAAGAAGACAACACAGGATTTTTGTATTTGGTATATCGCAAAAAAGTTTACTCTGCTAAAGCAGAAGATATTATCAAACTACCCGGTCAAACATTTCCGATGACATACACCAAAAGCGATGTAGATTCGGGTGGGTTTAACCCTAACCATTTGATAAAAAATAACATATCTTATCCTTTTGCAGTTGATAATGCTCAACTTCTGGATAGTGTTATTGTTAAATATTTAGATATGACTGTGGATGTAAAATCATCATTTCATCATACGGGAACGCTAATAATTACATTACCCGGATTAACAAAAAACGGAGTTCCTTTTTCAACTACAGTCAATATTGATGATGATTCCGGAAATTTTTCTTCCAGTTCAACTTTTTCTGACTTTGACGGCTACCTTTTGGACTTAACAGGACTAACCGGAACAGATACAAACCATGTTTTTATCAATTATGACTTAACACTGTATGATTCAGGTTCAGGAACGGTAAATGACAGTGAAACTTGCGACATAGCCGTGAAATTTGACAATCTTGATTATCATTCTTTGTTTGGTTATTTGGGACAGGATACGCTGTCTATTGACATTGATACTGTACATATTGATATATACAACAATGCTTTTAACGGTACAGCTTATTTTGAAGATCCGCGTATTTATATTTATATCAATAATTCTTACGGACTACCAATAACAATGGACTTTGATGATTTTACAACTTTTTCAACTATTGATAATTCTCATGCTTCATTTCCATTTCCATTTTCTTCTGTTGATGTTAATGTACCATCAATTGATAGTATCGGTTACCCTGCTTTAACTACCCTTACTTTGGATACTGCCAATTTCCCGCAAATTCGGGATATTCTCAATGAGTCGCCAAAGTATCTTTTATTTGGTGTGAACGGTTATTTAAATCCAAATGGTTATGCTAATAACTTTGCCACAGACAGTAGTAAATTTGATGTAGATGTGGAAGTTAATTTGCCACTTTGGGGCTATGCTTCTTATTTAACATTAGAAGATACAACCGAAGCTGATTTCTCTAAAAAATTCCACGATTTTGATGATATCCAATGGATAAAATTTCTATTTAATGTAGATAACGGTATGCCGGCAGATGTTTACTTTCAAGTTTATTTTGACGATTCAACACATGTTATTTTAGATTCACTATTCCATACAGATAATGAAATGCATCTTGTTGAATCCGGTGTGTTAGATGCTAACTATAAGGTTATAAGTCCAACCCATAAGACAACGACTGTTTTATACGAACGACCGCGACTTGATTTGTTGGAGAATACAAAATATATCCGTTTCCGTGGTTATGTACATACCAAAGATTATGACGAGGCACAGTTAGTAAAATTTTATGCCGACTATGTATTAAGCATGAAACTTGGCGTACAGGCACAAGCAAGTTTTAATACTTCAGAACATTAAAATAGGGAGGGAAAAAATGAAAAAATTAATAATTTTATTTGCCGGTATTATTTTAACAGGAAGTCAAATTGTGGCTCAGCAAGACAATACACTCTATTTTGATAATCAATTACCACAATCTATCTTGTTAAATCCTGCACAACAAAACAATTGCAAAATTTATTTTGGTGGATTAATCGTGCCATTTGCCGGACAGGTTCTTCCTCCTATTCATTTTAATTACAGTAATAATAATTTAAAATATACTGATGTAATCCATCACGGAGCAGGTATAATGGCAGACTCTCTAATTATTGATATTCCGAATATGCTCAAAAAAATCAAAAAAGTAGAATATGCAACTTTTGAAACAGATGTTAATTGGTTTTCGGCAGGATATCATTTCAATGATTATTACTTTTCATTTAATATGACCGACCGTATAGATACAAAAATCAGTATCCCTCACGATTTGTTGCAGTTGGCATGGGAAGGTAACGGTAAATCATTTATTGACAACGCAATAGACTTTTATGGCTTAGGTGTTTCTGCTACTTGGTACAGGGAATATGCCATAGGGGTTTCTAAAAAAATTAATGATAAGTTAACCCTCGGCATTCGCCCTAAGTTATTATTTGGGAAACTTAATGTTTGGACACATCATGCCGACTTTACATGGAACACATCTTCGGCTGATTACACCTATGATTTTCATACAAATATGGAAGTTAATATCACACAACCTTATTATTCCGTTAATCGTCTGGATTACGATTATGACGGTGACTCGTTAATCTTTGAATACGATACCTTACCACAATTTGGAGCAAAAGAAGTTAAACAATTAATTTTTGATACTAAAAATCCGGGAATGGGATTAGACCTTGGTGCTATTTATAAATTAAACAATAAAATTACACTTTATGCCTCAGCAATTGATTTGGGATTTATTGCTTGGAAAAGCAATCCGATAACACTAAAAGTGGATGGCGATTTTACTTACGATGGTTGGGATGTACAACCTTATCTACAGGAAAATGATTCTATCAATCAGGCACATATTGATAATTTCGAAGATTCTGTTATTCACATCTTTGAGCCGGAAAGCCAAACGGAAAAATACTATTCCTACTTGACACCAAAATTTTATTTGGGTGGTACTTATCAATGGAAAGATAATATCAATTTTTCTTTTTTGGGCAGAATGGAAATTTATCAATATTTGATACATCCGTCATTTACAGTTTCGGCAAATGCCCAACTTAAAAAATGGTTCGGCGGTTCCATCAGTTATTCATATATCAATAGAAGCCCTACAAATGTCGGATTGGCACTTATATTTAAAGTGGGACCTTTCCAGACTTTTATGGCAACAGACAATTTCTTGGGATTTATTTGGCCACAATCTACCCGGAATATTAACTTTAGGTTTGGTACTAATGTTCTGCTGAAATGTAAAAAACAAGAATCCAAGGCCTCTATTTAATAACAAATTTTATTGTTCTAAAATATTTCAAACTTTTAACTTTGTATTTTTAATTTTATACTAATGAAACTGACATGATTAATTTTAAAACACACAAAAAAAAATGCGATAATTTAATTACGAATGATTAATTACGAATTACGAATGGGAAAATGAAACTTTATGAACTTTTAACTTTACAAACTTTTAACTTTTGAACTATTTAAGCACCGTAGGTGCAACCTCTTTGT
>JALTEO010000306.1 GCA_027073875.1 Bacteroidales bacterium | reverse complement strand
AGATTATACTAACCTGTTGAATAACATAAAATTAAACTTGATTGTCGGTCTGTATTACCATAAATTTGCATAAATTTTATTATTTACCAAAATCTAAATGCCATGAAAAAAATAATCTTATCCCTTATTTTATCGGTTTTTGTCGGTTCATTACTTGCTCAGGTTACTACCGAGGACAATCAAAAAGATATTAAAACATTAGAACGAAAAATTACTTCTCTTAAATCAACAAATGCAAGATTAAGCCGAAGTACAAAATCTTTGGCGATGTTTGTTTCCAACCAAAATAATAAAATTGATAGCTTAACGGAACTTCTGAATGCTTCTGATAATAAGATTATTGACAATAAGAAATCGTTAACGACGATTAACCAACAAATCAAACAAATTTTTGAAGAGTCAGGAGAAATTTCATCAAAAATGAATAAGACGACATTATATTTTGCTGTCAGTTTAATTATTTTACTTATCCTGATTGTTTTAGTACTGATAATCTTAAACATAAAACGGAAAAAAGAAGTCAATCGCTTATCAGAAAAGATTACAGGTATTGATATGAAATTAACAAATAAAGTGTCTGAGATTCAGAAATTAATCGAACAAAAGTTAGTTGATGCTCAAGCCAAAAATTTAAAATTAATTGCTGAAATTAAATCGGAAAATGAAAAACAGAAAGAGGCAACTAAAATATTGTTGAATCAGAAATATGATGAATTAAAATCATTATTGAATGCAGTTAATCAGAAATTTGAAACGGATTTAGCTGAAAAGATTTCAACCCTTGAAGGAAAAGCCGATAAAACACATAAAGGATTTACGAAAAAACTTTCCGACACAAAAAAAATATTTGATGAATCCATTGCGGGAATCAGTAAGGACATAGAACAGTTAACAAAAAGAGTAAATACAAAAAAATAAAGCAGAATTACTCCCGTTTTTTTGAGCATCTTCGCTCAAACCAATGGAAAGGTTGTAGATTCCGAAACCCCGAAAAGTATTTCGAGCCCAAACAGTTCGGAATGACCCAAAGGTAAGGAGGTTTGACAGAAATTTTGTAACTTTTCTGGATTAAATTGCTCAGTCCAAATAGAATATCTTCGCTATAAATTGTACATTGTTAATTATTAACATCTTTCAGTGACAACTGTATCCTTTTGCGTGGAATATCTATATCAATAACTTTGACTTGCAGTTGTTGATTCAGGTGTACCACATCGGCGGGGTCGCTCACAAAACCGTCTTTTAGATTGGAGATGTGTATCAAACCGTTTTCTTTAATGCCGATGTCCACAAATGCTCCAAACTTGGTAATATTAGTGATAATCCCCGGCAAAACCAATCCTGTGTGTAAGTCCTCAATTTTTCGCACATTAGGGTCAAAACTAAAAACTTTGATGATTTGTCGCGGATCGCGTCCTGGTTTCTCTAATTCTTCTATTATTAAGTCAATGGTATATTGTCCTGTGTCGTCAGATAAATAGTTTTCAATGTGAATCAATTCACGCAAATTGGTTTTACCCAATAATTCACTTATTGTTAGCTTCAGGTCTTTGGCAATCTGCTCAACCAGTTTGTATCGTTCGGGATGAACAGCAGTATTGTCTAATGGGTTGTTGCCATCGGGAATACGCAAAAATCCGGCACATTGTTCAAATGCTTTATTGCCAAGTTTGGGAACTTTTTTTAAATCATTACGATTGGCAAATTGTCCATTTTCTTTTCTGTACTGCACAATATTTTCTGCCAGTTGCGGACCAATGCCGGAGACATACTGTAACAGATATTTACTTGCCGTATTGATATTGACGCCTACGCTGTTGACAGTACTTTCCACAACACGACCGAGGGCTTCTTTCAGTTTCTTTTGATTGACATCGTGTTGATATTGACCGACTCCAATGGATTTCGGGTCTATTTTCACCAGCTCAGCCAACGGATCCATTAGTCGTCTGCCAATGGAAACAGCACCGCGTACCGTAACATCATATTGCGGAAATTCTTCCCGCCCGACAGCAGAGGCGGAATAAATGCTGGCACCGGCTTCGTTTACCACAAAGACTTGAACGGGGTTTTTGAAGATGATACCTTTGATAAACCATTCTGTCTCACGACCTGCCGTACCATTGCCGATGGCTATTGCATCAATTTTGTATGCTTCTACCAATGAGGCAACTTTGTGCTTTGCTTGTTTTACCTCTTTTTGTGGCGGATGGGGATAAATGGTTTCATTATGCAGTAAATCACCCTTTTCGTCAAGGCATACCAACTTGCAACCGGAAGAAAATCCCGGGTCTAATGCCAAAATCCGTTTGTTGCCGAGTGGAGGAGCCAAAAGCAGTTGACGGACATTTTGAGCAAATACTTCAATGGCGATTTCTTCTGCTTTTTCCAAAAAGTGATTGAGGGTTTCATTTTCTAATGATGGCTGTATTAACCGGTCGTAGGCATCTTTGGCAGCCAAGAGGACTTGCTCTGCTAAATTATTTTTTCCTTTTACAAATTGCCGTTCAATCAGATATTCTGCATCTTGGCGTGCCGGCTCTACTTTTATCCGTAGGATTTTTTCATTTCGTCCACGATTGATTGCCAGCAGCCGATGTGAAGGAATTTGTCTGACAGGTTGCGAAAAATCGAAAAAATCACGGTATTTATCAGCTTCGGATTGCTTGGTCTTTATGATTTTAGCGGTAAGAAATCCTTTTTGGAGAAACAATCGTCGTAATTGTTGACGCATCCGTGCATTCTCGCTTATTTGCTCGGCAATAATGTCGCGGCAACCTTGCAGAATTTCATTTTCGTTATCAAATTTTCCAGTGGCAAGATGTTGCGAAACAGCTGTATCTAAATCGAAAGCACCTTGCTTAAAAATTTTTATCGCCAACGGTTCCAATCCTTTTTCTTTGGCAATGGTGGCACGGGTGCGTTTTTTCGGTTTAAACGGCAAATAGATGTCTTCTAATTCATTAGCATCAAAAGTTTCCGTGATTTTTTTGCGAAGTTCCGTTGTCAGTAGTCCTTGCTCGTCAATAGTCGCAATAATGGTTTCTTTCCGTTTTTCCAGTTCGGTGAAATAGTTTTTCAGGTCTTTTATCTTGCCTACCTGCACTTCGTCAAGATTGTCCGTTTGTTCTTTACGATAGCGGCTGATGAACGGAATGGTAGCACCGGATTCTAAAAGCCGGATAGTTGCCGAAACTTGTTGTGGACGGATATTGAGCTGTGTGGCAATCCGTTGCGAGAAATTAGTCATTTTGATATTGGTTGAGAATTTTGTACATCCGTAAGCAAGTACAGGCATCTGTAGCGGCATAGTGTTGTTGTCCGAGGGTGAGTTCTTCTTTTTCCCAGTTGGAGAGTTGTTGTCGTTTCGAGAGGCGTCGTTTCAGGATGATAGCGGTTAATTTTCGAAGTGACAAATCTGTAATACCTGCAGATTGTGCCATCGTTTGGATGTCCATAAATCCTGCCGGCGTAAATGGTTTAATCTTTTTTAATCCGCGAATATCTAAATTAATGTCGGCACCTATTTTCAAAATATTTTCATTTTCAAGCAGCGAAATTAATGCTTGTGGAAATCCTATTTTGTTGATGCGGAAAAGATAAGCGTCTTGCTCCGTGGATAGCTGTACTAACGCAATTTTGTGGGTGATACCTTTTTTGAAAACAGGTTTAGTTTCGGTATCGAAGCCAATTAATTTTTCCTCGTTGAGTTTTTCTATGGCTTCTGTAACTTTTTCGGATGTGTCAATGATATGTGTTGTGCCTTGGAAAACGATTAACGGCAGTTTCCTTATTTCTTCTTTCGATATGGTTGGCTGAAAACTCATTCGTGGTGGTGATGGTGGTCGTGATGATTGTGATCTTGGTGAATATCTTTTAGCTTTTCGGTAAACCAGTTTTCCGTGTGGAGAGGTGTTTCTTCATTTTCCAGCTCATCGTCATCTTCTGTTATCAGGTTTTCAAAAAGCATCCGGTGAAACGATTCGATTAGTTGCAGTGATTTTTTGCCCCACAGCATTTTGAAATCATTTTGGCATTCGTAAAGTGCATCGTTCATCATTTCTTCGTTGCCAATGCGGTAAAGATTCAAAAAATCGTATAGTGATTGAAAGATGTCAGCGTGAATCTCTGACAATTTTATCCATTCCTGTTCGTCTAAATTTTGTGAGTCGTAATTAATTAGTACTTCATAATCATTTGATTTCAACAGCTGATGGATTTTATTCCGAATGGCATCATACAGTTCTTCATTACAAAATCGCTCATTACCTTCGTTGAAAGCTTCCGGAATATCCGGTAATAATGATGCTTTCAGGTAGAGCAACGGTAAAATCTTATGTGCCTTAAAAATAAATGTTTGTTTGTCTGTTTCTTCGGGGAAATCCAAAAGTGCAATATATTCCTTTGCTACGGTAATAAACTCAATGACATCTTTATGATAAACAAGCGGTAAGGACATAAAAATATTTTTTTGCAAAGGTAATTTTTTTTAGTTATCAATCTGAATGCGAATGGAAATTTATTACAGAGTAAATTCAAGTAGTAAATGCAACTTTACAGTGTGTAATTAATAATTGACAGTCGGCAGTCCGCAGTTGGCAGTCCGCAGTTGGCAGTCGGCAGTCTTAGTAAATTCTATGAGCCAATTTGTTGAGTATTAGGTATAACTTCTTAAATCGGTGTTTTCCCGCAGCTACAAAGTTCCGAAGTTCCGAAGAAATCCCTTTGCGAGAGTCCCTTTGGCACTAATCGATATTAAATATTTTGAATAATGAATGATAAACAACGATTAATATCGATTACACATTCAACATAGTCCAATAAATTGTACTGTTTTTTTTGTAGCATCGGCATTATACCAATTTTTTTTGTGCTAATTTATAATTCGTTTCGGTATTACATTTTTGGATGAACTTAGTTTACAAAAAAAGAATGAAACGACTTCAAAAAAAACTTTTTTCAGATTTCAAGATTTTATAAGTTTTCCGGATTAATCTGAGTAGTTGTTTCAAATTCAGTTTAACGCAAAAACAAATTAGCTAATTTCTGCATATCAATACCGGAGAAATTACCGGAGCTCATCATCAGAATGTTGGTATTGGATTTATCCAAGCGTTTCAAAAAACGAATCATCTCGTTTCTGTCCGTAAAAACGGTTAAATTTTTTCGTTGAAAGCCGGCTTTTACATCATCAACGGTAATGGGTGGTAATTTTTTGTGGGCAATGGTATGTTCGTTAAAATAAACTACCGGCACATCGGCACTATCTATTGTATGGGCGTATTGCGGCAGAAAATCTTTATTCAAACTGCTGAAAGTGTGTAGCTCAAAACACGCAATAAGTTTTCGTTCGGGAAACTGTTCTTTTAGTGAAGTAGTTGTGGCTTTTAGTTTTGATGGCGAATGGGCAAAATCGTAGAAAAAAGCACTTTGCGGTGTTTCTTTGAGTAACTGTAACCGTCTGCCTGCCCCCTTAAAACGGCTGATATGGGTGTAAAATTCATCATCAGTAATGCCGATACGGTGGCATACCAATCGGGCAGCTTCCAGATTTTGTAGATTATGTCTTCCGGAAATAGCCAGCGGAATTTTTTCCCCGTTTGGGGTAATTAATATCAATTGGTTATTATCTATCTCAAAAGGATGGGTGTTGTAAGCCGTTTTTGTTACAGTATCCTTGGTAATTTTAGTTAATTTCTCAAGTTCTTTGTCGCCGGAAAAATAAAATACTTCGCCGCCATCTTCTATTGTGTCAATAAAAATCTTGAATTGTTCCACATAGTTTTCAAAAGTCGGGAATACATTAATATGGTCCCAAGCAATGCCGCTTAAAATTGCCAGATGTGGTTTGTAATGATGAAATTTCGGTCGTCTGTCCAATGGCGAGGATAGATATTCATCGCCTTCAATAACAGCGAATTCCGAATCGTCTGAAAGATTTACCATTGTTTCAAATCCTTCGATGGATGAACCTACGAGATAATCAAATTTTTTGCCGGTTTGTTGCATCACAAACATTATCATTGAGGTAATAGTCGTTTTACCGTGACTGCCGCCGACAACAATACGGGTTTTGTTTTTTGTTTGCTCATATACATATTCAGGAAATGAATAAATAGGAATCCCCAATTCCTTAGCTCTGAGCAGTTCTGGATTATCTTTGCGGGCGTGCATTCCTAAAATAACCGCATCGGTGTTTTTTGTGATTTTTTCTGGAAACCAGCCCCATTCCTGTGGTAGCAGACTGTATTTTTCCAAATGTGATTTCGATGGATCAAAGATCTCATCATCGGAGCCGGTAACCGTATTTCCTTTCTTTTTTAAGGCAATAGCTAAATTGTGCATCACAGCACCGCCAATAGCAATTAAGTGAATATTCATTGTTAAATTTTTTTACGAAGTAAATAATTTATTTTTAAAAATTTTCTTCTTTTTT
>JALTEO010000305.1 GCA_027073875.1 Bacteroidales bacterium | reverse complement strand
AACTAGTATATCACCGAGAAAAAAATATGAAATTTATGGCAAGAAAAAAAATATTATCAAATATTTGCCGACATTGCAGATGATGGGGCATTATTTTGATGTTTTGAAGGATACCAAACACTTGGATATTGAATTAAATGATTTGAAGTATTTAGTTTTTGCATTTCATAGGGTTTATGTGGGAATATTATGTCAGTCATAGTCAAAATAATATCAAAAGATTTCACTAAGCCGGGGTTTGATAAGGCGTCGGCCAGAACAAAAAAACTTGAGGCTGAAGTTTCAAAGGCTACAGCTAAATTAAAGCTGATGGGCATTGCCGCTGCTGCTGGTGCGGTCATAGCTATCAACAAATATGCTGGTTTTGACAGAAAAATTCGTGAGATCACGACATTGCTTGGCGATGTCACAGAGAAAGATGTCAAAAAACTTGGTACCGAAGTTGAGGATATGAGTATCAAATACGGGCAGGCTATGGATCGCATGGCCAAAGCCCGTTACGATATTATTTCTGCGGGGTTTAATGATGCCGCAAAAAGCGCAATTGTCCTCGGACAATCTGCTAAACTTGCTGTTGCTGGTGTTAGTGATGTCGGAAGCACTGCTCATACCCTTGTAAGTATTTTAAATGCTTATAGTATGAGCGCAAAAGATGCACAGAAAGTAAGTGATATTCTTTTTACCACGGTTCGATTAGGCGTAACGACGATGTCGGAGTTGTCGATGGCAATGGGTAGGGCAACTGCAATCGCACCGACGCTTGGCATACGATTAGATGAAATTGCAGCGATGTTGGCCACGCTAACAGCGGGTGGGCAGAGCACAGACGAAGCCATCACCGCAATTGTCGGGACGATGACGCAACTCCTTAGCCCATCAAAAGCCCTTGCCGAGCGTATTCATCAACTCCATTTTGAAAGCGCAAAGGCAATGTTGCAAACTCTTGGTTTAAACGGGGCATTAAAGAAAATCACAGAGGGTGCTACTGAAGCCGATAAATCAGCTTATTTCCCTAATATGAGAGCTATGCGTGGTGTATTCCCCGTTGTAAGTACATTGGCAAACAAATTTCAACAAAATTTAAAAGAAATGGGGAATACATCTGGTGTTGTTGATAAAGCCTTTAAAAAAATGAAAGATGGAATTGCCTTTAGAATGGCACGTATGAAAGAAATATTTGCTAAGTTGGAAATTTCAGTTGGCGATGCTTTAGCGCCAATCGCTGAAGGTCTGGCAAGTGTAGCTGAACGATTTAATAAACTTGAACCAGCAGCGCAGCGAGCAGTTCTTGCTTTTAATGCAGTAATAGGAGCAGCATTTTTGCTGCGTGGGGCTATTGCCGCGGCTTTAGGCCCTGTAGGATTTTTGTATAGTGCGCTTGCAGCAATTGGAGTTGGGCTTGCGGTATGGGCAATCCCAAAAGCAATTCAAGGTATTACCGGTGAATCCGATAAATTTGAAGAAGCTGCGCGTAGAGCCGAGGCCTTTAAAAAGCAAATAAAAGGCATCCACTCGGAAATGGATGCGATAAATGTTATCGCCGATGAAACGAAAAACAATCTCGCGACAATGGCTCCAAGTTCTACGGCTGTTAATTTAAAAATCAATTGGGAAAAAGCACCTAAGCCACATACTCTCGGTGAATTCGTACCTGGCCTTGAAGAAAATCCCACAGTTGATGTCGCGATTAAACCAGTGATTAAAGACAACGGCATGAGAAGCTATCGCGCGTTACTGTACAAAGAAACACTTGAAACAGCTAAAAATCTTCCACATGTACATTTTCATATTCTGACTGATGAAGATGTTGGCAATGATAAAGCTCTAATCGAACAAGATGTAAATGATACAGTGGCAACTATCGAAGCCGGGCAACAGCAACGTATGATGATTGCTCAACAGGTTTATTCAGGTAGTTTAGAACTGCAAAAAGCATTTTTTGAACAGAAACTGGCTGCAATTGATAAGAATTGGCGGCAAAATGCGGAGCTAGCTCAGTATTGGGCTGATTTTATTGCAAAGATTGAACAGCAAAAGCGCGTGCAGTCCATGGAAAATGCGACAAAATATATGAATGCCTTAGCCAATGTTTTTATGCAGTTTTACAACATGCAACGAGCAAATATTGAATCAAATTTACAGCGTGATATTAAAGCTCAGCAACAAAGTTATAATGCCACGGTCAAAGCCATCAAAGCAAAATATACGGTTGGTGGTAAGCTAACTGAAGAAGGCAATAAAAAGTTAGCTGAAGCCGAGACCAAATATCACAACACCGTGAGTATGCTCAGGGATAAAGCTCAGCAACAAGAAATTGCAGCGGCGAGGGCCATGAAGCCGGTAAAGATCGCTCAAGCAATTTCAAACACGGCATTGGCTGTGACAAAGGCCTTACCAAATATAATTTTGGCTGGACTCGTTGCAGCAGCCGGAGCGGTTGAAGTTGGTGTTATTGCGGCACAGCCTTACGCAAGTGGCGGCGAAGTTCAGCCAATTGATTTTAAACCGGTTGGCACGGATGTCGTCCCGGCAATGCTTACCCCGGGTGAAGTTATTATTCCGGCGGCACAAGCGCGTATGAATCAGTCGCAAATCCAGCAAATTCTTTATGGCGGGCCTACTTCAAATCAATCGACGACAATTACGGTTTCCCCACAGCTCAATATCACGGCAGTTGATGCACAGGGAGTAAGCGATTTGGTGGCGAGCGATGACTTCAAAGAATCTTTTACGAATGTTATCAATGACAGCATTATAAAACTAACAGTCAATGGCCAGCCAGTGGAGGCCGAGACATGAGCATAGTATTTAAAAAGTCCGGCATGTCGGACCTGACTCTTGAACGCGGGCGAGTTGTGCCATACCAAACCCAAGAACAAAAGATCAACCAAGAGCGCTATCTAACGGAAAGTTATAATACAAAAGTTGTGAATTATGGCTCCAACGCCCAGTATCTTGAACTGTCATTCAAGCACCTAACAAAAGATAATTACGATGGCACTGTGAATGGCTTAAAAACTTGGTTTGATGATTCGAGCATAAATTGGTCGATGAATAGTTTTACAATGCTTGATGAGAATGGGATTTCTTATACGGTTAGGTTATGGCAGAATAATTTTAAAATGGCTGTGGATGGAGCTGGCCGTTACTCGGTGAAATTAATACTCAAGGTCGAATAATGCTAACCCTACCAACAGAAATATCTACTTATAAAGACTATGTCGCCCATGATGTTATTTTATTTATTGAATTTACTGATTTAAGTTATTATGTGGCTACAACCGATTTCACTACGAGCGCAAGTGGAAGTGATGGGGCTATTGCAAGTGATGAAGTTACCTTTACCTCGGCATCAGCTACATTCATTACATGGGGAGTAGAAGCTGGAAATACAATTTATATTAATTCGATTGGGAATACTATTGTCTCCGTTGATAGTGAAACACAATTGACTTTACAAGATTTGATGAGTTCTGGATCTAATTATGATTGGCTTGTTGATGTTAGAATATATCACGATTTAATTCGCCATGGTGATTCGGCTTCAATTTCATATTCTGTGTTATCGAGCTTAGCGGCATTAAGTAATGTATCAAGCCTAAGCATAAATTTATTGGATTTCCAAGGCACATTGCGCAGTGAAATGCTAGGCAGTAGCCCTGATTTAACCGGTAGTGCAGCTATTGTAAAAATAAAATTAAATTCGAATGATACCGATGTCGATAATTTGTTAACCATTTATACCGGTAAAATAAGTAATTATACGGTTCAAAACGATGTAATGTGCGTAACTATAAAAAATACAGACCAAGTTACAGGCGATTATCCACAGAATCTATTGTCAGATAGCTATGATTACGTTGCTGCAGGAGATAATGTTACGAAACCACTTCAATATGGTGATTTTCTGTACGCGACTGATGTTCGGTATTTTGACGATGCCGACGCCGGTAAACTGGCCGAGTGTCCGCTTATTTATGCTCCGGGTGATACTGGTGACTGGGGATTGCTGTGGATCGCAGATCATGAGATGCACAGCGTGCCTACTTCAACGGATTTCGATCAAGATGGCGCTTTCTTTTTTGTGCGCAGAGATGGTTTGTATGTGCACTGTGAAATCACAAATTTTGGCATCAGCAATAGTATCAGTGGTTGTTATGCCAAGCCATATTTATACAATTCCAAGACATGGGTATTTAAGCCGCCGACAGAGCAAGGCTCAAGCAATGTCGTCACGTACTGGCAAAATGCAGCCGATGGGAAAAGCAGTACCTACGCAGTTGTTGATGGCGACGAAGATACATTGCATGTAAAGACTTTTGATTTTTCACAGTTAAGTGAAAATGTAATTCAATCAACGACGGCATATTTATGGATAGCACTTGGAGATGTCGTTGGCGACAATACGCTACAGTATTCAGTTGATAGCGGCGGTACCTGGACCACGACATCAGTTGGAAATCCAGACTCAAATAAATGGAAGAAGATCACGTTGTCGCTAACGGTAAAATCTGATATTAATGATGTCGAAGTAAAAATTTCATGGAGTGGAAGTACTGGCGACTACGTGCATGTAAAAGAAATACTCGTCGCCGGTGAAGTACAAGGTATAAGCGCCGATGACAAATTTGTGTATGTGCGTTGCAAAGGCCGCAAGTACTCGGGGACATGGAATAGCCGGAAGACTATTGGAGACTTGATAGAGAATCCAGCGGATATGATCGAATCAATCTTACGCGACGAATTCGGACAAACTAATATAAACACGGATGGGTTCGACAATTTTTATAGTTATTGCAACACCAACGGCATCGTCGTGAAGGCCAGCATAATGAAGCAGATGCAATGGAAGGATTTGCTTGCCGATATTATGAAGGCCTTTAACGTTGCGATTAGCTATAATATGGCTGGGACCTGGGCGCTGCTTTTTTATAGTAGTACGGTCACATTTACGGGATCGGGTTCGCTTGTGCCGGGATACGAAGATATTTTTAGTGCATCTTTGATTTCAGGTAATGATCAGAAATATAAAGGCAACCCCATACTAAGAAAAAGTTTTGAACTAAAACGTACACCGTACAATAACAAATACGACATCATTCGCATAAATTATTATTACGTCAACGGCTCAAGCACGAAGTATGTAACAAAAGACAACGGCACCGGCGACAAAACCTTGACCGTAAACAACAGATACATCGGCGACAGCACAAGCGCTAATGCAGTTGCGACATTGATTTCGTTGCTTAGATTCAAGCAGGTATTTGTTGCAGTTTTGAAAACGTTTTATAATGCCATTGGCCATGAGCTTGGAGACGTTATCAATATCAGGCATGATGCATTATCTGATGCTATTGTTAGTTCAGGTGCGGTAACCACGCAAAAGTGGCTCGTTGTCGGATTTAGATTTAATTTGCATCCTGCACAAATTCAGATCACGGCATTGGAGATGAGCTAATGCGATATTTTTAAACGTTCGGATATTTGTATTGATGAATTTCATATACGCAAAAATACAGCGTTATAAATTCATTCTCATGCAGGGCTATGTATTTGTTTTTATTGGAGTTGTGGTTTTGGTGTGGATATAGTACGTTATGTAGTTATTGGTATTGGTATAAACGCAAAGCATTACTTATGTAAGTCTAATAAAAACAAACACTTGTAACTCGTTTGAGAATGAATTTAGGAATATATTAATAATAATAATAATTAACATGAAAGGGTTTAAAGATGCAATTTCTAATCGCGGTTTTGCTTTGGTGTGTGGGCTGGATATTGAACGCGGCCAACAACAGGATTTTATTTAAGTATGAGGACTCGGTATTTGCAAAACTTGACGGGTGGCATGGCCAGTGGTGGAAATTGAATAGCCGACCTAATTTAAAGCGGTTTTGGTTTTTGCCTATGATTTGGGACGGTTGGCATTCCACGAAGTGGTTTGAGCATTTGGCATATTTTGGTATGTTGTTTGCTTTTGTACCAAGTCCACAACTGGCCATATTCTTTGGGGGAATTGGCTTCTTGATATTCTTTGTATTTTACAACTATACATTTAATGCCGGAGAGCGACAATGATAGACTACGACAAAAGCCATGGCATATTGGCATTTATCGCCTATGGACTGGCGCTACTAATTAATTTGCTATTATTTGATATGGTGGCTCCGGTGGCTGTGTTCTATGCAGTTGTGGCTACGGTGATGTTACAGGCTGTAAACGAATCCATGCAAGCTATTGACCCTTTAGTCGAACAAAAATATGGGACTTGGTACGGATTTCAGCACAATTCCAAACGCGATTGGAAATACTGCATTCTGGGCTTATTTATGGGCTTACTGCTTTTGACGCCGCTTGTTATTGTTTTGGTGAATTTATTTTCTGATCATCGGGTTGTTGGATAGCTTTGTTTGGCAAAACCGCCACAGCTAATAACCCGATTAAT
>JALTEO010000304.1 GCA_027073875.1 Bacteroidales bacterium | reverse complement strand
GGTGATAATTTTATTGCTATTTTGCTTTCGCGAGCAGCCAAAGAGATGCATGCTTTTTTATACACTTTACATATTAATGACCGCGATTTTTTGTCGGCTTCGTATTTGGGCGATTTAGTTGTTACTGCCTATTCAGAATATAGTCGCAATCGCCGTTTGGGATATTTTGTCGGACAATGTGGAAACATAGAAGAAGCCCTTGGTAAAATGAATATGATTGCCGAAGGATATTACAATGCTAAAAGTGTTCATTTAAAAAGCAAAGAATTAAAAATATTTTTAGATTTTGCCGAAACTGTTTACTCAATTTTATTCCAAAAAAAAGACCCCAAGTCAGCTTTTTGTGAGATGGAGTCTTTGTTAAATTAGGAGAGTTTTAATGGTAATCTACCCGAGCTTTACCATACCCATATTGTGATTTGCTGATATTCAGAAATTTCCTGCCAATGTACACATTGGCACAATCGCCTTCAGGATAGACATCTGTTGGCATATAGACATATATGAATATGCGTTGAGTTTTACGAATAACTTTTTCCCAGTATGGTTTACCTGAATCATTTTTTTCGGAATCAAATATTAATTTTTCTTTTTGTACACGCAATTTTTCAAAAACGGTATCAACATCTACGCTCATTCCTGTTACAATTGGTTGGTAATTATTATTTTCATCATAAATAATTTCACCATCCTCATCGCGTTTATATTCGTAAGTAGTATCGTGATTGATTGCTTTAATCTTTTTTACTGTTACCCTATATGGTGCTGTAATTTTCCAATGTACCGGTGGATATTCTTTATCGATAGCGGCAAAGATACGATATGCTTTACCTGAGTAAATTACTGTTTTCACAATGGATGTATCTCCCGGAAGCAGTGTGGAAAAAACCGACTGCATACGAAAATCATAATTTCCGTAATATTCTTTTCCATACTTCATTTTATCACATCTTTGTGCGTAGGATTCCACAGTAAAACTTATTAAGAATATGAGTGTCGCAAACCCTAATTTTATTATCGTTTTCATATCTTATTTATTTTTAGTCCAGAAATTTCTTATTTCAATAATTTTAGCAGTAATTGCTTTAAATTGTTTTTCAGTAATCATTGCTTCTCCATTATCTTGTGTTTCACCATATAATTCTTGCAAATCGGCAATTTGTTTATCTATGGTTTCAAAATCTTTAGTTTTATTATCTAATGTATTAAAATAATCTACTAAATTCTCTAATAAGAATCCTTGTTCAAAAATTTTATTAACGATAATGTCTTCTTCCGAAAATTTTGTTGCATTGTAAGAATCAGCAGCAATGTAAACACTTTCAAGCCATCCACCGAAAATAAGAAGAGGAAGAATATTTTCTTGATTTTGAGAACGAAGATAATTAATTGCCATTGAATAAGAGTCTGTAGATATTTCATCTAATGAATCCGGCTTGTCTAAGTTTTCATCAATTCGGGTTGCAATTTTATCATCAAATCCTTCAGCTAATCCTAAATCGTCAGCTAGTTTTTTGGCAGCTACAAAACTATTCATAGTCTGGTCACTCATCCCGTTAATAGCACAATAGGCAATATCTGAAGCATAAACACCAAGATTGATTGCTTTTTCGCTGGTTGAAACATACTCATTCAATTTATCTGTGCTATTCAATGCTTCTAACTTAAATGGAACGGAAGAATTATTTAAATCAGCATATAATTCAATAGGTGAAGGCAAGTTAAAATACTGTTTGGTTTCCTTCTTGACTGTATCAACCTTTGTGGTATCAGCATTTTGATTGTTCGTTTCTGTTGTATCAGTAGTACAAGAGAAAGTACCAACTAATAAGAGAAAAATAAAACTTAAATAAATTATCTTTTTCATAC
>JALTEO010000303.1 GCA_027073875.1 Bacteroidales bacterium | reverse complement strand
GTTAAATATCATCTAATTATTATTGTCTTTTTTTTATTGGCATTAGTTTTAATGGCACAAATATAAAAACCAATTCTAAAGGAATTTTGAAGAAAAAAAATATCTAAAAATCGGCAATTAACCTTAACCTCAGTCTCAACCTTAATCTCGACCTCTTCTAATCTTTCCTAAACAACAACGGAAATACTTTATTTTTCCCCGAAACAACAAGTGGCGGCGGACACTGATATTTTTTGTAATCGTTTTGATAAACCAGTCGTATAATGTTTTCAACTTCGTCTCTTGCATATCCCATTTCACATATTTCGTCCACTGTTTTAAAATCTTCAGTGAATGCTTTCAGTATTTTGTCCAAGACACTGTATTCCGGAAGTGCGTCACTGTCTTTTTGTCCCGGATGTAATTCGGCAGATGGTGGCTTGGTAATAATGTGACTGGGAATAATCTCTTGGCTACGATTAATAAATTCCGCCAACTCGTAAACTTCGGTTTTGTATAAGTCTAAAATTACACCTAATGCACCGACAATATCGCCATACAGAGTACCATATCCAACGAGTCCTTCACTTTTATTGGAAGTATTCAGCACAATGCTGTTAAATTTATTGCCTACAGCCATAACTAAATTTCCGCGGATGCGTGCCTGGATATTTTCTTCTGCCACACCGAAAGGTAAATCCCCAAAAATGGGACTGAGTGCTTCCTGATATTTATCGAACAAATGGCGGATGGGAACTATATCATACTGGATTCCAAGATTTTTTGCCAATTCTTCGGCATCGCTTACGGAATGTTCTGTTGAAAACTGCGATGGCATTAGCAAGGCACGGATATTTTCTTTTCCCAGTGCTTCAACACCAAGGGCAGCTACTACGGCAGAATCAATGCCGCCGGAGAGCCCGATAACAGCTTTTTCAAATCCCGTTTGTTCAAAGTATTGCCGGATACCGAAAACCAATGATTTGTGAATAAAATCCATATCCTTTGCCGGCTTATCAATAGGATGCTGTTCATTGAAATCATTACAATCAAAAACCGACAGTTTTTCTTCAAATACAGGTAATTGTTCTATCAGGTTAGCTTCTTCGCCTTCAATCCACGACCCACCGGGAAAGGTAATATGACCTTCGCTACCTAACACATTTAGCACAATAGCTTTTTTCTCAATCCGTGTCAGGTTTTTATTGACGATTGCCCGTTTTTCAAAATAAGTATGTGTAGGCAAAGCAGTAAAATGCAATAGCAAATCAGCTTGGAACGACTTTTCCGATACTTCATCCTCAAAGTTGATAACCAATTTTTTACCTTCGATTATCAGTAAATTGTCCTGTTGCTTTTTCCGGACAAAATATTTGCCTTCGTTCAGCCAGTCTTCTTTAATCAAATTTTCTTTAATGAAGATATCTTGAATATCGTTGTCAAAAATATGAAAGATAACATGATACAGTTTGTCTTCTTTCCGGTTGATTCCTCCAATCAAAAGATGTGTGTCAGGAAATTCATCAGCAAGCAACTGAATATGCTTATCTTGTTCTGTCAGTAAATCATTATATTTCCCAAAGTCATAATTCGGAAAACCGATTATGGTCATTTGAGGGAAAATAATTAAATCAGCACCTTGTTTTTTTAGGGACACTATCGCATTTTTTACCTTTTTGTAATTCCCTTCAACATCTTTTATCCGCAGCAAAAGCTGTGCTATACCTACTTTCATTAATGTATAATTTAAAATGTATAATTAATAACTCAAATTTATCAATTTGCTTAATTCTTTTTATATTGATACAAATCTAAATGGAATAACATTTTTTGCCAAGGTTATCCTTTTTATTTTAATACTTAACTAACTATTTTTTACAATTAAATTCATAATTA
>JALTEO010000302.1 GCA_027073875.1 Bacteroidales bacterium | reverse complement strand
TTATTGCATTTATTTATATATTTGCAAAATAAAATTTAAAAAAAATGGAACGAACCGCATATAAATACCTGTTAAACTGGAAAAATAATCCTAACAGAAAACCTCTAATAATAAAAGGGGCGAGACAGGTAGGAAAAACTTGGTTAATGAAACATTTTGGGCAAAATGAATACAAGAACATTGTTTACATAAATTTTGAAGATAAAAAACAACTTAAAGAATTGTTTACCAATGATTTTAACATTGAAAGAATTCTCATGGCTTTCAGTGTGGAGACAGGAATTAATCCGGAACCTGAGAATAGTTTAATAATTTTAGATGAAATACAAGAAGCCGAAAGAGGTATTACTTCTCTAAAATACTTTCAGGAGCAAGCACCCGAATATCATGTCATTGCGGCAGGTTCTTATTTGGGAATATCATTGCATCAAAATAATTCTTTCCCTGTTGGAAAAGTTGATTTTTTAAATTTATACCCATTATCATTCAACGAGTTTATTTTGGCAAATAACGAAAATAAATTATTAGAACTACTGGAAAATAAGGAATGGGATTTGATTAAAATGTTTAAGACAAAATATATAGACCTTCTAAAGTCGTATTATTTTACAGGCGGGATGCCCGAAATAGTAGAACATTTTATTCACCATAAAAATTTTGAAGAAGTAAGAAAATTACAAAAAAACATTCTGTTGTCTTACGAACATGATTTTTCTAAACATGCCCCGGTTAAAATTATACCAAGAATAAAAATGATTTGGAACTCTATTCCTGCACAGTTATCAAAAGAAAATAAAAAATTCATATTTGGAGTCTTGAAAAAAGGTGCAAGGTCAAAAGATTTTGAGTTAGCATTACAATGGTTAGTTGATAGCGGATTAATTAAAAAGGTTTATAGGATAACTAAACCAAATTTGCCGATAAATGCCTACAGTGACAATAATGCTTTTAAAGTATTTATGCTTGATGTTGGATTGTTAGGTGCATTGTCCGGTTTAGATAGTCATACAATTTTACAAAGAAATAAGATATTTTCAGAATTTAAAGGGGCAATTGCTGAACAGTTTGTCTCTCAACAATTTAATGTAGATAATTTATATTATTGGTCTGCTGAGAGATCTGATGGTGAAGTTGATTTTATTATGCAAAAGGATAATAAAATTATTCCGATTGAGGTTAAAGCCGAAGAAAACCTAAAAGCCAAAAGTTTAAAGTATTTCTGTGAAAAATATAAAATTGAAAATGCAATAAGAACTTCAATGTCAGATTTTAGACAAGAAACATGGTTGACAAATATCCCGTTATATACTATTGATGCTTATTTTAATACAAGGGACTTCTAATAATCTGAATAGGTATAGGAAATGCTTATAATAAAAATTAAGATTTTAAAAAGAAATCTTACAGTCATAATGGGAGACCTTTGCAAAACCCAAAAGAAGCTGTCATTCTGAGCAGTGCGAAGAATCTCAATGTATTGAATGGTAGCTGCTTACAGATTCTTCACTGCGTTCAGAATGACAAAATCAGAAGTTTTGCAAAGGTCTCAGCTTTTTTGTTTTGCAAAAGGTATCGCTATAAAAAAAGCCCCGTTTCCGGAGCTTTTTTTAGAAAAATATTTAAGTTGCTATTTATAAAGCACCTTCGTCATAAGCTTTTTCGCCGTGAATGGCAATATCAATACCTTCTTTTTCTTCTTCGGCAGAAACTTTCACAGGTGTTATTTTATTTATTAAAGCTAACATTAGATAGGTGAAAATAAATGCATAAGCTGCAGCAATAACAACGGAGATAACTTCTTTTCCGAAGAAACCGACATTGCCTTCAATTAATCCGCTTGTGCCGTTTATTGATGATGAGGCAAATACGCCGAGCAAAATCATTCCGGTAACGCCGCCCATACCGTGGACACCCCATACATCTAAAGCATCGTCCCATCCAAGTTTGTTTTTAAGACTGACTGCTGAGTAAGCGACCACGGAAGCTGTAATACCAATAATAATAGCAGCCCACAATGGAACGAATCCTGCCGCAGGGGTAATAGTAGCCAAACCGGCAACAGAACCTGTTAAGAGTCCGACAAATTTCGGTTTACCAACATGTATCCATTCAATAATTAACCAAGTAACGGCGGCAAATGAAGCAGCAACATCAGTATTTAAGAAAGCGAGTGTAGTAATGTCATCAACTTTCAATTCGCTGCCTGCATTGAAACCATACCAACCGAACCATAATAATCCGGTACCGATAGCAACCAACGGAACACTGTTTGGAGGAGATTGGCGATCTTGTCGTTTGCCGACATAAAAGATTGAAGCCAAAGCAGCAAAACCGGCAGTAGCGTGAACAACCAAACCACCTGCAAAGTCTTCAACACCCCATTGTGCCAAAAGTCCACCACCCCAAACCATGTGAACAAATGGATAATAAACAAAAATTTGCCATACAATTAAGAACCATAAGTAAGCTTTAAATGTAATACGATTAACAAATGCACCTGTAATCAAAGCCGGCGTGATGATAGCAAACATCATTTGGTAGGCGACAAAGATAAAGGTGGGATATTTTCCTCCGGCACCTTGAAAAGCGTCACTAAAAGGAACACCGTGCAGAAATGCCCAATTAAAATTACCGATAATTCCACCTTCGCCACCACTGAAACAAAGTGAGTAACCAAAGGCAATCCAAAGAACAGTGGTAATTCCCAGTGATGCAAATGTTTGCATCATAATGCCGAGAATGTTTCGTTTACTTGCTAATCCACCATAGAAAAAAGCAAGTCCGGGTGTCATTAACATGACTAAGCTTGTTGATAAAATCATAAAAGCTGTTGTACCTGTATCAAACATAATTTTAAAATTTAGTTATTAATTTAGTTAAAATGAAAATCCGAAAATTAAGTAAACCCGTTGTGCTTGTGGGTTTGTGATAAATGAAAGGGTTAAGGGAAGTGAATAATTGTCTGTAATCTTAATTGATTTTGATGCGGTTAACCCTAAATTAACAATACCCGGTCCTGTACCATAAAATCCTGTCTCTCCGATAAATCCGGTATTTATATCCGTTTTTTTAGGATTATTTAAGGTGAATCCGAGAAAAAATGTTAAATCCGTATTTTTTGATTTGGTGTTGTATCCGAGTTCAAAATAGTTTGAATACTGAATACCTGTTTTTTTGTTAAATGTGGTAGAATCTGCCGGATTATCTCCTAATTTGGCGGCATCGCCACCGTAAAAATTAATGTAAGCACTAAATGAAATTGGTATTTTCTTGGTGCCATTAAAACTTAGCCCCGATTCAAAGATATGTCCTGTTTTATCTTTATCGTATTCAAAATAATGGTATATTCCGTTTTCAGCAGGAAAAAAATAGTCGGTTACAATAGCCGAAAACATATCTTTGGCAAATGTATAGTCAATATACAAGTCCATTTCCTGAAACGGATTATTTCCGCCAAGGGAATAAGCTCCCCATGCACCAATCTCAAAGTTTTTATAGCCGGCGGTTAATTCCGGTTGTAAACTTGGTGAGTTTCCGCCAAATTGAGTACCTCGCCATACATAACGGCTGTATAAGTCACTGCCAAAATCAACTGCAATCTTATTTTTGGTTGTATCGGTTTGGCTAAAAACAATATTACTAATTAATAGAAGTATAGTAGGGAAAAATAATTTTTGCGTCATACCGTAAAAATTTAGTGTAAAAATAAAATGGATTAATGTGGAAAATGATATGGTATATACCTATTTTAAAATAGTGGAAACAGGCAACGAATTAATTAAAATACTTAGATTATAATTTTATCAGATTATTTTTGATGGCAAATTTGACAATGTCCACAGTAGATTTTAATTTCAATTTTTTCATGATGTTGTTTTTGTGGGCATCTACTGTTCGCACACTGATAAATAACTTATCTGCAATTTCTTGGTTTTTAAATCCTTCGGATACCAATTTTACAATCTCAATTTCTCTTGGTGTTAGCACCGGATTATCTCCTTCCAAACCGATTTTAGTCTTATGAATGAAATTTTTCAAAAAAGTATCGGAAATGTTTTTGCTAAAATATTCGTTTCCTGAATGAATCTGATAAATGGCTTGTAATAATTCATTTTTGCTAATGTCTTTTGGAAGATACCCTTTTGCTCCGGCTTTAAGTGTGTTGATAATAAATTCCTCTTCGTTGTGCATTGATAAAATAAGGATATTAACCGAGGGGTATTCATCGGCAATTATTTTGGTAATTTCGATACCTGAAATATCCGGCATGGTAATGTCCAGAATAATCAAATCAGGTATTATTTCTTTTAACATATCTAAAACTTCTCTGCCGTTTGATGCTTCTCCAACAATTGTAATATTGTCAATATCTTCCAGTAATGATTTGATGCCATCACGAAATAGTTGATGGTCGTCGGCCAGTATAATTTTTATTGGTTTCATGTGTTTATTTTTTAGTTTGTAAAGTCTTCAATATCCATAACTGATTATGTGTTAATTTTTTATGTATATTACTCCTCTGTATCTCCTCCCGAACTGCATTCGAGAATTAAAACCTCAAAGGGAGAATCTCCTCCCTTAAGAACTTGCCCGAAAATTATCTCGTCATTCCGAACTTGTTTCGGAATCTTTCTATTCAAAAGATGCTGTCCAAAGGACTCCCTTGGAGAAATAAATTCAGCATGACATTTGTTTTTCATCTGTTTATAATTTTATATTTTGTTTATATTCAATAGTTTCATCTGTGTTAATTTGTGTAGTTTGTGGTTAGTTTTTTTGTCCACAGATTTCGCAGATTTGCACAGATGTTTATATTCAACAAATTATAATTATTTCCTTGTGTGTTTTAAAATCAATCATGGGTGTTTCATTTTTCATTCGTAATTCCTAATTGCTTATTGTCATGTGTTAATTTTTTTTGTCTATGGTGTTTCATGATTTATAAATTGGTATTTGACAAAAAATAGTGCTTCCTGTTCCTTTATTGGAGGTGATATTTAATTTGCCCCCAAGTAAATTTATCCGTTCTTTTATATTTGACAATCCATTACCTTTGGAATAGATTTCATCGCTAATAATAAATCCTTTTCCATTATCGTGGATGGTTAATTCAATATAATTCTCTTTCTCCAAAAAGGTAAGATATATTTCCGATGCATTGGCATGTTTTAAAGTATTGCTGAATGCTTCTTGAACTATTCGGAAAATATGAACTTCTGTTTTTTTATCAAAAGTTTCATGCTCATTAATAATCTCAAAATTAACTTGGATTCCGGTATTTTCAGTGAATTCACGACAGGTTTTTTTCAAAGCTAAAATTAATCCCAATTCACTTAATACTGATGGCATAAGATTGTTAGAAATATTTCGTATCTCGGTCATTATTCTCAAAAACAAATCTTCGGTTTCGGTTACTATTTTTTCTTTTTTGCTCCCTGTTGCTTCTCTAATTTGTTCAAACTTCATTTTCAGTGCTAAAATGGATTGTCCTAAGCTGTCGTGTAACTCTCTGGATAACCGTTGCCTTTCTATTTCTTGTCCGTCGAAGAGTGATTTGCTGCGGAGAATTCGTTCTTCTTCCAATCGTACCGACTGTTCCTGCAACTGTGTCGTCATTTTGTTAAATGCCAGAATTAAGTCTCCTATCTCATCATTACTTTTGGCAGAAACCATAGTATGTATTTTTCCTTGGCTGATTTTATCGGTAGCTTGTTTTAGCTTTTTGATTGGTGCTGTAATTTTGGATGATAATATTTCAACAAGCCCCAACAATAAAATACTCAGTATAATACTCATAAAAATGATGTCGTTTCGTATTAAATAAATGGGAATCATAGCTTCTTTGGTATCTATTTCCGCTAAAATTACCCAATTCAATCCCGGAATATTTAATTTACTGTAAGAACTTAAAACAGAGATATTTCTGTAATCACGAATTAACTTCTTCCCTGTAATGTTTTTTAATCCTTCTCTCACGCCTTCGGTATTAACCTTAATTTTAAATATGGAATTGTCTTTGAATCGCGATGAGCTTCGCATATAATAATCACCGGCTACAAGATAGGTCTCTCCGGTTTTCCCTAATCCGTTATGTGGATTATTTTCATACATAATTTTATTGATAGCATTGAGCGAAACCTCTAAGATGATATTTCCCAAAAGTCCGTTTTCTCCTTTTATGCTGTTGCCGATAAAAAAAGAATGTGAGTTGATTGTAAAATGATTTCGGACATCATATATTTGAGGTTTATTACGCTTGGAAAGTTGTTTGAAGAATAATGTAATCGGCTGAAAATAAGATGTGTCAGCTTTTTGCAATCCCGAGCTGCTTGACATATTCCAATACCAAATTGAGTTATTGGGGGTTGTAAATATGATTCGTTTGTAAGGGTTATAGTTTTTGATATTCAAAGAAATATTTTTTTTGAATTCATTTAAAATTTTTATGGGGATGCTATCATTTTTGTTTAGATAGTAGAAAATGCTGTCTGTTT
>JALTEO010000301.1 GCA_027073875.1 Bacteroidales bacterium | reverse complement strand
GAATTACGACTCTATATCACTATCATTTTACTGGCAGGCGGAGCCATTACAGGACTATTGTATTACGCCAATCCCGTATCATTCGAATATGCTTTCCGCGATGCTTTTTTTCAGGTAAGTTCTATCATTACTGCCACAGGATTTGCAACCGATGATTATTTGCACTGGCCACGGTTGGCTATCTTTATCATTTTCCTGTTAATGTTTGTCGGTGCTTCAGCCGGTTCTACCGGAGGCGGTATCAAGGTCATCAGACATTTAATATTCTTTAAGCGAATCGCTCTGATGTTCAAAAAGTTAATTCACCCCAATGCCGTATTATCTATCAAATACAACGGCAAACCGGTTAGTTTTACTGCTGCTACCTCTATTATTAATTATATTTTTATTTATATCGCTATATTTGCCGTCGGCACACTGATAATGCTTGCTATGGATGTGGATTTAAATACCTCGGTAGGTTCCGTATTAACAACAATGGGGGGTATTGGTCCCGGTTTCGGGCAAGTAGGTCCGGCAAGTAATTTTGCCATGATTCCCGTTGGCGGAAAAATCTTGTTGACGATTACAATGCTACTTGGACGACTGGAAATCTATCCGCTGATAATTCTGTTTACACCTGCCTTCTGGAAAGGATTTTAAATATCTTACTTATGATACTATATTTTCTATATATAGTAATATTTTAGATATTTTAAAGTGTAACAGTTTTTTCAAAATCATCTGTTGGTTAAACTGAAAGAATATTATTTGGTAGTCTTTTTTATTCTATATATTGCATAATAAATACGGGCAAAAACTATTTTAAATTCCTTGTATATTATTGCAAATTTAAGGATTATATGTTTTTATAATCAAAGATATAAATTTTAATATTTGATAATAATGGCCATTCTAACTGCTACTGCAAATACATATCCAACTGATTCTCCTCAATCATTTTACGGAGGTTAATCAGGGCATAACGCATTCTACCTAAAGCAGTATTAATACTTACGCCTGTTTGGTCTGCAATTTCCTTAAAGCTCATACCGGTAAAATGCCGCAGGATAACAACTTCCTTTTGTTCTTTCGGCAGGTATTGAATCAAATCTTTCACATTTTTGTGAATTTGCGAAAGGTCAATTTTATGCTCAATAGTAGATTCGGAGAACCGTGATAAATTAAATAAATCGAAATTTTCCTGTTCGTTAGAAACAGTATTCATCTTATTTAATTTTCTGAAATGGTCAATTACCAAATTGTGAGCAATCCGGATAATCCAAGCTAATAATTTATCTTCGTGATTGTATTTCTTATCCCGCAGTGAATTGATAACTTTCAAAAAAGTATCCTGAAAAATATCGTTAGCAACCGTTTTATTCTTTACCTGAATATTAATATAGGTAAAAACTTTTTGCTTGTAACGATTCAAAATAATTTCAAATGCTTTTTGCTGACCGGACTGAAATTGCTTAACAAGTTCAAAGTCACTTAAACTTTGATAATTCATCACACCTCCTTATTTTATTAGTAATGGTGTAGATTTTTACTCGATAAGCGTCCTCCTTTTAATTTTTTTGTTTCTTTTGCCTTATTAAACGCAAATAATTTAAAATTGTTACAAAAATAGTTAAAATTTTCAAACAACCACCATACCAAAATGATAAAAATGCCAGAAATCACTATAAAAAATGCTCAAGAACATAATTTGAAAAATATCTCTATTTCGTTGCCGCGGAATCAATTTACGGTGGTAACGGGTGTATCCGGCTCCGGAAAATCTACTTTGGTGTTCGATACTTTATTTGCTGAAGGACAACGCCGCTATGTGGAAAGTCTCTCGGCTTATGCCCGTCAGTTTCTCGGAAAACTAAAAAAACCAAAGGTGGAAAATATTACGGGAATTCCTCCTGCCATTGCTATTGAACAAAAAATTATTTCTGGAAATGCCCGTTCTACCGTCGGCACTATCACGGAAATTTACGATTATCTGCGATTGCTCTATACCAAAATCGGCAAGACATACTCCCCTATCTCCAACAAGGAAGTAAAAAAAGATGATATTCAAGATATTATCCGATTCATCGAAAAACTACCGGAAGAAACTAAATTATTTGTGTTAGTGCCCATCGGAAGTAAAAACGAAAAAGATTTCCGCACACAATTAGAAATATTCGGACAAAAAGGATTGTCGCGAATTGAATACGACAGCAAACTTTTGAATATTTCCGACATATTGGACGAACAAACCAAATGCAATAATTTTAAAAAAGTTAATCTGTTAATCGACCGTTTGGTTTATCGCAACAACGACGAATTGATTTCCCGCCTGACCGATTCACTGGAGACAGCTTTCGCCATAGGCAACAGCATCTGCAAATTAAAATATCTCACAAAGAATAAATGGAACGAAAAACAATTCTCCAACAAATTTGAGTTAGACGGCATTCAGTTTCAAGAACCGTCATTTCATTTTTTCAGCTATAATAATCCCCTTGGTGCTTGTCCTGTATGCGAGGGATACGGCAAAGTGATGGGTTTTGATGAGGAGCTGATTTTTCCGTCAAAGAACCTAAGTGTTTTTGAAGATGCCATAGCTCCGTGGCGTGGCAATACGATGCAGGAATTTAAAGACCAACTGATTAATAATGCTTCAAAATTCAATTTTCCCATTCACCGCCCCATAAAAGACCTTACGAAAAAACAATATAAATTACTTTGGACGGGCAATAAATACTTCCACGGCTTAAATGATTTTTTTAAGATGCTGGAAGAAAACAAATACAAGATTCAATACCGCGTAATGTTGTCACGGTTCAGAGCCAAAACCATTTGCCCCGAATGTGGCGGTACCCGGTTACGCAAAGAAGCCGGCTATGTCAAGATAAACAATAAAGCCATTCAAGAATTATTAAATATTGAATTGAAAACGCTTTACGATTTTATTACGCACCTGAAATTGAGTAAGACAGAAAAAGAAATCAGCAATAAAATTATTCTTGAGATTACAAATCGCCTGAAAATATTATTAGATGTAGGACTTGATTACCTCACACTAAACCGTTTAACCAACACCTTGTCGGGAGGTGAAGCCCAACGCATCCGTTTGGCAAATTCCATCGGCAGCTCACTCGTAGGGTCGCTTTACATTTTGGACGAGCCCAGCATTGGTCTGCATTTACGCGATAATCAACGACTTATTAATGTTTTGAAAAATTTGCGGGATTTAGGCAATACGGTTGTTGTGGTAGAACACGACGAAGAAATTATCCGTAGTGCCGATTTTGTGGTAGATATGGGACCATACGCCGGGCAATTCGGTGGCGAAGTTATTTTTGCAGGCAAACAAAAAGATTTGTTAAAGGCAGATACATTAACCGGAAAATATCTGTCGGGCAAAATGCAAATCCCTATCCCTGAAACCCGCCGCCAGTGGAATAATTATATTGCCGTAATCGGTGCCGAAGAACATAATCTGAAATTGGCTGACAAAACCGTAAAATTCCCACTCAATATCCTGACTGTCATTACGGGTGTAAGTGGCTCGGGGAAAAGCACTTTACTAAATAATGTGTTTTATGCCGGAATGATGAAATATTTTGGTAATCCTGTGCCCGACACCGGCAAATACAAAAAGTTGACAGGCGACCTGCACCTTATTAAACAAGTAGAATATGTGGATCAAAAGCCCATCGGAAAATCAAGTCGTTCCAATCCGGCAACTTATATTAAAGCGTGGGACGATATTCGTTTGCTGTTTGCATCACAAAAAAAAGCCCGCTTCAACGGTCTGAAACCTGCTCATTTTTCGTTTAATGTAGAAGGCGGTAGGTGCGAAACTTGTAAGGGTGAAGGCGTTATCAAAGTAGATATGCAGTTTATGGCTGATGTGTATCTTGTATGTGACACTTGCGAAGGAAAACGCTTCAAAGATGAAATTCTGGAAGTTACTTATCGCGGAAAGAATATCTCTGACATTTTAGAAATGACCATTGCCGAAGCCATTATCTTTTTTGGTGAAGATAAAGAAAATAAAACAGCACAAAATATTGTCAAAAAACTACGATATCTGGAACTTGTAGGACTGGATTACTTACATATCGGGCAATCGTCAGCGACACTCAGCGGCGGTGAGTCGCAACGCATCAAATTGGCATTTTTCCTTAGCCGCGAAAATAATGACCATACCATTTTCCTGTTTGATGAACCCACAACGGGATTACATTTTCACGACATCAATAAACTTCTGACAGCATTTGAAAACCTGTTGGCACGCGGCAATACCGTAATGGTCATTGAACATAATCCGGAAGTCATTGCTCACGCCGATTGGTTGATAGACCTTGGACCGGAAGGCGGCGATGCCGGCGGAAAAATTGTAGCCCAAGGCACACCGGAAGATATTGTAAAATCTAAAGATTCTTACACAGGGAAATATCTAAACGGATTTTTGAAAAACAAAAAAACCTAGCATTATCAATCATGAATTATGCAGTCCACAGTAAACAGTCTGCAGTCCGCAGTAAGCTGTGTGAACTAAATTGTTAATTTTACGAATATGTCTAGAGTTGTTAATTACCAATTACGAATGAGAAATTATCCAAAAGGGATAAACAGGTGCAGTAGCATGGAATAATCTCTTTCAATTTTTTCGTCATTTCGAACAAAGTGAGAAATCTCAATAAAAGAACAGATTGTCACGCCTACGGCTCTCAATAATGATCACTTTTCTCTTTCTGAATCCTATTACATGAACAAAAATAGCAACTGACACCAAAATTATAGGTCGTTTCACTTCAATTATTGGTATAATTTATATTTTTGCAAAAAATAAAATCAAATAATTATGGGACTTTTAAACAACAAAACGGCTATTGTAACGGGTGCTGCCCGTGGTATTGGCAAAGCCATTGCTCTTGAATTGGCAAAAGAAGGTGCAAATATTGCATTTACCGATATTGTAGAGGATGATAACTTTAAATCAACAGAAAAAGAATTAAACGATATAGGCATCAAAGCCAAGGGATATGTGTCGGATGCCAGTAATTTTGAACAATCACAAACGCTAATTGATACTATTATAAAAGATTTCGGAGCAGTTCATGTATTAGTCAATAATGCAGGAATTACCCGCGATAATTTATTGATGCGAATGACTGAAGACCAATGGGATTTAGTACTGAAAGTCAACCTAAAATCTGCATTTAATATGACTAAAGCCGCCTCACGCCCTATGATGAAACAACGCGAAGGTTCCATCATCAATGTCAGCTCAGTAGTAGGCGTTGGTGGCAATGCAGGACAAGCCAACTACTCTGCCTCCAAAGCAGGTATGATTGGATTTACCAAATCCATTGCTAAAGAATTAGGTTCACGCAATATTCGCTGCAATGCTGTAGCTCCGGGCTTTATTATGACTGCTATGACCGATCAGTTACCCGATGAAGTTAAAGAGGGTTGGTACGAAAAAATCCCACTACGACGCGGTGGCACACCCGAAGAAGTAGCTAAAGTTATTTTGTTCTTGGCTTCTGACTTGTCATCATATGTCAGCGGACAAGTAATCAATATTTGCGGTGCTATGCAAACCTAATAACAAAGCGTTATCAAGATAATTAATATAAAAAGTTTCTTTTTCTGATACTTTTGCAAAATCCAAAATAACCTGTCATTCTGATCATTGCGAAAAATCTCAATACATTAAACAATAATTATTTATCGTAACTGGTTCTAAGAAGCTTTGCATTTTCAAACCTGTTAAGAACCAGTATAAAAGGTCTCAATATATTCAAGGGTCATATTGGATTCTGATTATTATAAAAAAAATCGTCCCACTTTTAGTGGGACGATTATCACGAAAATTTGTTTAGTAAAAAATAAAAAGACGAGCTATCTTATTCTTCTCTTTGTCTTGCTTGGTTAACTTTGATGTTTCTGCCTTCAACTTCGGCACCATCTAATTCGCCAATAGCTTTTGTAGCAGCTGCATCGTCAGACATTTCAACAAATCCAAAACCTTTACTTCTTCTGGTAAATTTGTCAGTGATAATTTTTACGGAAGTAACTTCTCCGTATTCAGCGAAAATTTCCTGCAAATCTTTTTCCTGTAATCTGTAGGAAAGATTGCCAACATAAATGTTCATAAAAAAAATATTAAGTAATTAAAAACACAAAAGTAAACTAATTATTTGGATAAAAGCACTTTTTCGTATTTTTTTTTAAAAATCTAAGCTTAATGACAAATAAAGGACTTTAGGTAATCTTACATCACCATCAATTCCCCATGCCCAATCGAACCGTACAAAATAGCCCAAAATCTTACTGCGGACACCAAAGCCATAGCCCATTACATAAGGTGCTCTGTCTTTATTAATGATAACGGTTACCGGACCGTTAATAAAGATATTTGTATTGTAACTATT
The DNA here is from genome assembly GCA_027073875.1 of Bacteroidales bacterium. Taxonomy (GTDB): domain Bacteria; phylum Bacteroidota; class Bacteroidia; order Bacteroidales; family JALTDM01; genus JALTEO01. Next base: position 109 of record JALTEO010000301.1, on the reverse strand, counting down.
GGCATGATCCTCAGGTGATTTTCCACTCCACGCCGATCCAATATCATAGAATCCTATGACTTGAAAATTTTCAAAGAAATTGGAATTAATGGGGTGATTGGCAAAGTAT
>JALTEO010000300.1 GCA_027073875.1 Bacteroidales bacterium | reverse complement strand
AACCGTATGCGTGAAGAAGCTAAACTCCACGAAGAAGAAGACAAAAAGGCAAAAGAGAAAATTGATAAATTGAATGCTGCCGATAGTCTGATTTTCCAAACGGAAAAGAATCTGAAAGAATTTGGCGAGAAAATTCCTGCTGAGAAAAAAGCACCTATCGAAAAAGCATTGAATGATTTGAAAGAAGCACATAAAAACCAAGATTTGGAAGCTATTGAAAAAGCTACTAATGAACTGAATACTGTCTTCCAAGCCGCTTCACAGGATATTTACAATGCTCAGCAACAACAACAAGGCGGAAATGCTCAAGCTGAGAACGGAAATCCGAACGCTTCTGCAGGAGGGAAAAATGGTTCAGATGATGAAGTACAAGATGTCGATTTCGAGGAAGTTAAGGAATAAATAAGTTCTTAAAGCTAAAAGTTCTTTAATATATTAACCCGCTTTATTCATACAAGAATGTAATGAATTGTATGAATGTACGATGAATAAAGGGAGGGCAAAGCGGGAAATCCCGATTTAGAAATACTCAAATCCGGGGTTTTGTAAAATTCCAAATTTGTTGGTATTTCTTAATAGTAGAAAATTCCGTGAATTTGGGGAGGTAACCGTCATTGCGAGGAGGTATGACGAAGCAATCTCAACCAATAATGAACAAGATTGCTTTGCTAACGATTGCAATGACGGTTTTTTTTATTTGTTTGAAAAAAATTTTATTATCTCAATTTTTCCCTGTAATATAATAGTAGTTTCCTTGGTGTTAAATCTTTTGAAATCAGTCGGTTGGCTTGTGTTGTGACATCTTCTTTAGGAAAAATATTTGTTTCGGCAGTTTCGTTCAAGAATTTAATGATAGTAAATAGATTAAACCAACGGTAAAATGCTTTTTGAAAATTTAAAAACGAAGTACTGTTTTTTTTGATTTTTTCGACATTCTTAGAAAAATCTCGTTTTTTCAAAAACTGTTTTAATACCGAATGAGTTATCTCATTTTCTAAAAATAACTGGACATCTGTTTTCCACAAAAGTTCAACTTTTTGAGTTATTTCTTCAAGGCACAAGAAAGCATCTAAATTGTATGTTGCAAATTTTATTTTGTGACTTTCTAACATCTTTTTTATAGCAACACCGGTTCCGAAAGGTGTTTTGTTGTTTGGTCGCGGTGAAGGAAATACGCAGGTGGAATTTATCTCGCCGAAAAATCCTTGGTCGAAAAGTTTGTTGAGAAAATAAAAATCTTCTCCACCTTGCCGGATGCTTATGCCTTGTGAAGCAACATAGTTTTGTGCCCGCACGGCAAAGGCAGAACCAACAGTTTGATAGGCATACGGAAAATTGATACGGCGAAGTGCTTCTACAAAATATCGCAAGTGGAGTTCGTATAAGGTAATTGCTTCGTAAATATCAGGTGAAAAAGCGGTGCCTTCCAACGGATGTTCAAAACGAATATTGCTTCCAACTGCATCGGGGTGGCTTTTGAAAAAGTCAAAGATTACCGTAAAATAATTTTTCGAGACAGTGGTGTCAGCATCTAAAGAAACAATGATACCCTGAGGATTTTCTTTTTTGTAAAAAAATAATGCTGCCTGATCCATTCCTGTTTTTCGGGCAAATCCTACACCTGCAATTTTCTTATCTACATCATTTTTAAATATAGGGTATAGATGAAACGGATAATTTCCTTTCTGCAGTTGCAAAAAGATTGATTTGTTTTTTTGCTTTTCCTCATTGGTGGCAACTTCGGAATGATTAACAACAACAATAACGGCAATTTGCTCTTTCTTAGTGTAATCTGTTTCCGCTAAACTTTTGAGTGTATCAAAAATCAATTCATCAGCTAACAGAGGGATAACAACAAAAAGTTGAATATTAGGATGAAATTTTGATAGGGGAGCAATGCCTTGCCGCGTAAAATATTTAGGAACAATTGCGGACAAGTTTACTTGGTTTGTTTTGATGCAGTTTCGTATCTGGCATTCAGCATTTTAACAACAGTATCAGTTATGTCGTATTGGGTATCAGAATATAAAAAGCTGGCACCATTAAAAATAAATGTGTTTCCCAATTTTTTATTATAGTTCTTGAGGAAAATGGTAACAGTATCAAGCAGTTGCTTTTGCATTTTTTGACTCTCGGCAACTAAATCATTAGATAATTTATCTTTTAAAGTCAGTAAATCTTGTTGTCGCTTGTAAAGTTGTTGTTCTTGATTTTGTGCACTTTCCTGACTCAAAAAAGAGTTATTTTGAACTTTCTGTTGGAAAAGAGCGGCATCTTTCTGAAGTTGAATCGATTTCTGGTTGATAGTTGCTTCCATTGACTTTTGCTTTGCCAATAAATCGTTTTGCAATTTTTTGTATAGCTTATAATTATTCAGCAAAGTATCTACATTAATGTAGGCAGTTTTGAAATTTGCAGGTGCGTTTGCGTTGGTTGCTACAGCAATGACCGGTTGCTGTTTTTGTATGGAATTAGATTCTTTCTTCAAGTTAAAATACAATAAGAATAAAACGATGACTGCAGCTAAAAGGACAGTATTAAAAATAATATTCAGATTCTTCATAGGGTATAAATTTTTTATGATGCAAAGATAAGAATTTAAGTCAAGGAAGAATTTTTTTGTAAAAATTATACCATTTACTAATATAAATTAGTTCAAAAAAGATTTGGTATAATGCCGATGCTACATGAAAATAGTATAATTTATTGGACTCTATATTGAATGTGTAATCGGTATTAAGCAAAGCGAAAGAGTTTGTGAAAAATCTATAAATAATTGCTATTCAATATGTTGAGACTCTTCGCTCTGCTCAGGATGAACAGTTCTTTTTGGGCTTTACAAAGGTCTCACTACTACATTCCCAAATCCATTGGGAATCTCAACCTAAGTGCTACACAGAAAAAGATACCTACTTTTTTGGGGTATGTACTAGGTGTGCTTCGCAGAATAAGATACCCGTTTGCACGGGTATGTAAATAGGTGTAGGTATATACGGGGTGCTTCATAGAAATCCAGAAAAGCATTTCGAGGACAAGTAAGTTCGAAATGACGAAAGTAAAGAAAAGTTCATGATAGAAAATTCTGTGATTTTTCGTGTTAAAAAAATAAATTACACTACAGTTATTTATTTTTTTTAGATATTTGTAGATTAGATTCTTAGAATCTTTACACTGCTAACTTTAAAGTTATTATATGAATAAAATTACAAAACTTTTCGGCATCAAATATCCTATCATTCAAGGTGGTATGATTTGGTGTAGTGGTTGGGAACTGGCATCAGCCGTAAGTAATGCGGGTGGATTGGGACTTATCGGAAGTGGGTCTATGCATCCCGAAATTCTTTTGGAGCATATCCGTAAAACCAAAGAGAATACCGATAAGCCATTTGGCGTTAATGTACCTCTCATTTATCCGGAAGTTGAAAAAATTATCAAAATTATTATTGATGAGAAAGTACCGGTTGTTTTTACTTCTGCCGGTAGTCCTAAAAAATTTACCCCCATTTTGAAAAACAAAGGTATTACGGTTGTTCATGTGGTATCAAATACTTTTTTTGCAAAAAAAAGTGAAGTAGCAGGAGTAGATGCGATAGTAGCCGAGGGTTTTGAAGCCGGTGGACATAACGGCAGGGAAGAAACAACAACCATGGCATTAATTCCAAATGTAGCAAAAAATATTTCTATCCCTCTGATTGCGGCAGGAGGTATTGCAAGCGGAAAAGCTATGTTGGCTGCCATGGTACTTGGTGCCGACGGTGTTCAGATAGGTTCCCGCTTTGTTGCCAGCGAAGAATCATCGGCACATACAAACTTTAAGCAAGCTGTTTTAAATGCAGGTGAAGGTCATACTGCTTTAATGCTGAAAAAACTAATCCCTGTCCGGCTTATCAACAACGACTTTGCCGAGCAAATCAGAGAAGCCGAGAATGAAGGATATTCCAAAGAAGAATTAGCCGAATTATTAGGACAAGGCAGGGCTAAACTCGGCATGTTTGAGGGCGATGTACTACAAGGCGAACTGGAAATAGGACAGGTATCGGCACAAATTCGCAAAATATTACCGGCCAAAGACATCATTGAAAACATTGTTAAAGAATACCGCTACGAAAAACAAAATGTTGGATTAGACGGAAAATATGATTTTGTATGATTGATTTTGAACAATTTACACTAAAAAACGGACTAAAAGTAATTGTCCATAACGACTCCACCACGCCAATTGTTGCAGTCAATATTTTGTATAATGTAGGGGCTAAAGACGAAAAGCCCAACCGCACAGGATTTGCTCATTTATTTGAACACTTAATGTTCGGTGGATCAATTAACATCCCCGAATACGACCCTCCCCTGCAAAATGCCGGAGGAGAAAATAATGCTTTCACCAACAACGATTTTACAAACTACTACTTAACAATTCCAAAGATTAATTTGGAAACTGCCTTTTGGTTAGAGTCAGACAGGATGCTGTCACTGGCTTTTACACCTAAAAGTTTGGAAGTGCAACGCAAAGTAGTCATTGAGGAATTTAAACAACGCTACCTGAATCAGCCCTACGGTGATGTCAGCCATTTGATTCGCAAAATGGCATTTACGACACACCCCTATCAATGGCCAACCATCGGTAAAGATATCAGTCATATCGAAAATGCGACACTCGAAGAAGTTAAGCAGTTTTTCTTTAGTCATTACGGACCAAATAATGCCATTCTTTCGTTAGCAGGAAATATTACTGCCGAAGAAATTAAACCGTTAGCAGAAAAATGGTTTGGTGGCATTCCCCGCAGGGAAATTACAAAACGAAATATTCCTGACGAACCGGAACAAACCGAACGGCGATTTTTGGAGGTCAAAAGAAATGTTCCGGCAACAGCATTATTTAAAGTCTTCCATATGGCTGACCGGAGAAGTCTCGATTATTATGTTACCGATGTAATTTCCGATTTACTGTCCAACGGAAAATCTTCACGACTCTATCAACGCCTCGTCAAAGAAAAGCAACTTTTTACAAGCATAGATGCCTATATATCAGGCAGTATAGAACCCGGACTATTTACTATTGAAGGTATTTTAAATGATGGTATTAACCCTGAAGATGCTGAGAAAGCAATTGATGAAGAAATTGGAGAAATTATTGCCGGAAATTTTTCAGATACAGAACTAACCAAGGTAAAGAATAAATTTGAAGCCAATTATATCTTTTCTAATTACGATTTAGACGAACGGGCATTGAATCTTACTTTTTTTGAACATCTTGGCAATGCCAAATTAATAAATTCGGAAGTTGATAAATATCAAAAAGTTTCTAAAGATGATATTTTGCGAATAGCAAAAAAACTTTTCAGACCGGAAAATACTTCGGTACTCTATTACTTATCTGATAAATAAATTTAACAGAAACAATCAAAAATCCTTTCCGGATAAAAAATATTTCATAAATTGCACAAAAATTAAAACAATGACTTTTCAATTGGAACCTTGGCATCTTTGGATAATTGCCGGAATCGTATTATTCATTATTGAAATTTTTACCCCTTCGTTTGTTGCAGGGAGTGTAGGTATAGGAGCAATCTTTGGCGGTATTGTTGCAGCCATTGGTCTTGGCATCAATTGGCAACTTATTACATTCGCCGTTTTTACCGCCATTTCCTTTTTTACTATTCGCCCCATTGTCATCAAACTATCTAAGAAGAATCATATTGCCACCAATGCTGATGCACTTATTGGACGAACAGGCAAAGTCATTCAACCCATTGGAGAAAATCCCGGATATGTAAAAATTGACGGAGATAACTGGCGAAGTTTCTCTATTGACAATCAGGAAATCCCTGTAGGCACGCTCGTTGAAGTTATTAAGCTGGAAGGCGTTACTATTTTTGTTAAACCTAAAAACTAAATATTATGACCGGAGTAACTGTAATTCTTATCATCGTTGTCCTGTTTGTGTTAATCTTTGCAATGGCAGGACTAAAAATTGTTCAACAAGCACAAACCATGATTATTGAACGATTCGGAAAATATAACCGTACATTAGAATCGGGCATCAACATTATTTGGCCTATCATAGATAAACCACGCGAAATCGCATGGCGTTATACCTATGAAGACGGCTATGGAAACCCCCGCTCTATTTACAAACGGAAACCGCGAATTGACTTACGGGAAACCGTTTATGACTTTCCGAAACAAAATGTTATCACAAAAGATAATGTGGGAACAGAAATCAATGCTTTGATTTATTTCCAAATTATGGACCCTAAAAGAGCAGTTTACGAGATTGAAAACCTACCACAAGCCATTGAAAAGCTAACACAGACAACCTTGCGTAATGTCATTGGGGAATTAGACTTGGACGAAACACTGATTTCCCGTGATGTAATTAATAATAAATTACAACTTATCCTTGACGAAGCCACCAACAAATGGGGTGTAAAAGTAAATCGTGTTGAATTACAAGACATTAATCCTCCTGATGATATCCGTAATGCCATGGAAAAACAAATGCGGGCAGAACGGGACAGGC
>JALTEO010000299.1 GCA_027073875.1 Bacteroidales bacterium | reverse complement strand
CCAAAATTTCTTCTTTTCCTATCTTTTTTGTCGCCGAAGAAATAAAATAGGGTGGAAGTTCTTCCCAAGTTTCTTTCAATGCTTTTTCAAAATTATGGATGTTGGATTTGAGTTTTTGTTTTTTTAATTTATCTGTTTTAGTAAAGATGATACTAAAAGGAATTTGATATTTACCCATAAAATTAATGGCATTGATGTCCGATGCCTGAGGGTCTAAACGGGAGTCAATCAAAATAAATATCTGAAACAGTTGCTGACGCGAAACAATATATTCTGTAATTATCTTTTCCCATTTCTCCCGTTCTTGTTTTGAAAAACGGGCATAGCCATATCCGGGTAAATCTACAAAATGGAAACTGTCATTAATGAGAAAAAAATTGATTAGTTGTGTCTTTCCGGGTCTTGCTGAGGTCTTAGCCAACTTATTTCTGTTGACTAAGAAATTAAGCAGAGATGATTTTCCGACATTTGAACGACCGATAAACGCAAATTCAGGGATTTTTGTTTTCGGACATTTTTCGGCTTTTGGAAAACTGGCAACAAAAACGGCTTCTTTAATCTTCATTGGTAATATAAATTTCCAAGACTTCTACAATACTATCTAACGGAATGAGCTTAAAATCTGTGATTTCGGCAGGAATAAGAATTGTTTCTCCGTGTAAAACAGTTATTTCCTTTTTATCGTATTCTATTGTGAAATTACCTGAAACTGCCATATAGATAACAAATGAATCTTCTTCAAAAAAACTTCGTTCAACCGGTTTGTTAAATGGCAAATAGTTAGTTGTGAAATAAGGAGAGTTTATTACTTTGTTTGCAGTATTTGTATTTTTATCATAGGGTGTTTTGTAAGACGAGAAGTGTTCAAAGTTAATGGCATCAATGGCTAATTCCCAATGAAGCTCACGGGGATTTCCGTCTAAGTCTTTGCGGTTCCAGTCAAAGATGCGGTAGGTAATATCCGATGTTTGTTGTATTTCAGCTAAAAGAACACCTTTGCCTATTGAGTGAATGCGACCTGCAGGAATATAAAATACATCACCTCGTTGGATGTTGGTTTCAATATTTAATAAGTCAGTTACTTGATTGTTGTTCAGGTGTTCAACAAAATCGTGTTTGGATAGCTCGCGGTTGAATCCGGTAATAATGGTTGAGTCTTGTTCTGCCTCTATTACATACCACATTTCTGTTTTTCCGTAAGCGTGGTGGCGTTTTTTTGCCAATTCGTCCATAGGATGAACCTGAACGGATAACTGCTGAGAGGCATCAATGTATTTTATGAGTAGGGGAAATTCGTTGCCGAACTTTTCGTAATTGGCTTTACCTACTAAGTCAGCCATATAGACTTCAAGGATTTCTTGAATGCTGTTTCCGGCTAAGAAACCGTTACTTACAATGGATAGATTATCGCTTACACCTGATATTTCCCACGATTCACCACAATGTGGCGGGATATTTTCTTTATTTAATTTTTCGGCAATTTTTTGCCCGCCCCATAATTTGGGTTTGTAGATAGGATGAAACTTTAACGGATACAACATCTTATTAAAATTTCAGCAAAGATATGATAATATTATTAATCAGCAGTGAAGAATGCAGAAACTCTAATAAAATAGAGGGTTTTTGACGAATAGATTATTTGAAATCTTTGCAAAACAAAAAAACTGTCATTCCGAACTTGCCTGCCCTCGAAACTTATTTCTGGAATTCGGAATCTGTTTTTTTAAATGCTGAAACAAGTATCGCTCCTACGGAGCTGTTTTTATTTGGTTTGTTTTTTTCTACAAACATAGTGCACCTATGGTGCTCAATTAGTTCGTAAGGTTTGTAAAGTTGAAAGCTCATAATTCAGTTATTCAATTGTTCAATTATTCAATTATTCAATTATTCAATTATTC
>JALTEO010000298.1 GCA_027073875.1 Bacteroidales bacterium | reverse complement strand
AACTAATTTAAAGATAGTAGTAGTTAATGAAACTGGAGGATCTAAAAAGATTTACGAAACAAATATGGATAAAATTCTATTTAAGCTGACAGATTTCTTATATCATAAAAACGAACATAAAAATAATTGATAGATATAACTTTAAAAACCAATTATTTTTTATATTAGTTCTTTTATATTTATGTTTTGTGTTTAAAAAGGGTGATCTATGTGGTTTATGAGTTTAACAGCAAACTTTTGAAAAGAGTACAGATTACAAAAGATATTGCTACTTTTCAATTTCTAACACCAAAAGAATTCACTTTTAAAGCCGGACAATTTCTATTATTATCAATTAATGGCGAGCAAAAACCATATTCTATATCATCATCCCCGCATGAAAAAGAAATTGTGGAAATAACAGTAAAAAAAGTTGGGCATTTCTCTGGAGAAATCTTTGACTTGGAGGTTGGATCCAATGTTCAAATAAAAGCACCATTTGGAGTGATGATATTTAATGAACAAAAGAAACATAGCAATGTATTCATTTCCGGAGGATCAGGAATTGGTCCTTTTATTGGATTCATAAGATATATTAGATATCTAAGATTAAAAAATAAATTACATTTATTTTACAGCGCCAGAACACCTACAGAAATAGAGGGAGTTAGTAGAGTATTGGGAGAACCAACCGAAAATGAGAATTATTATCTTCATGTTACAAGACCTTACTTAGAACCAGAAAAACATTGGAAGGGATTAACAGGCAGAATAACGATGGATGAGATTAAAGAAAAAGTTAGTGATTATATTTATGCACATTATTATATTGTAGGTCCGAACGGTATGGTAGAGGGTTTCAATAAATTATTGTCAGAAAATAAGGTAAACAAAAATAATATACATATAGAGAGATGGGGATAATAATTTAATAAATTTAAACAGTTTTCTTTTCTAACTTCTGGTTCCATAACAACTGCAACATTGAATTTAATGAATTTGCTAGAAACTCTGATTTTATCCATAATGCTGAATCATAATTTGGATCAACATTATCAGAAAGTAAAGCAAATACTATTTCCTCATTATCAACAATGCAAATTCTCATTGTTGCTTTGTCTATATTCTTAAGAACTGCATATTTTTTTAGAATTTCTTGAGCCAACTCATTTTTTTTAGTTAGTGGAGCAAGTATTTTTATTTTAACTCCCCTTTTGCTTGCCTTTGAAAATGCTCTTTTTAATTCTTCAGATTTTCTAATCAATCCTTCTTCTGTAGTCATTAAAAATACCGATGATGAAGCATTCTTAATCATAGAATCAATTTGATTATAATAATGATTTCTTGTCTTTAGATATGCACTTAAATCTTGGGGTTCTATAAAATCTATACCTTTACTATGTATCCTTTTTAATTCCTCTAAAACATCACTCGTTTTTAAATTTTCAATAATATCAACTTGTTTTTGAGCATCTTCTAATGTCTTCTTTTTAACACGCTCAATGACTTCTTCTGGGGGAACAGCCATATACTTAATAGGCTTGTCTATTTTCATAATAATAAATCCTTTTCTCTCTAAACTTTCAAGAACATCATAACTCCTTGATCTTGGAACATTTGATATTTCTGATAATTCTCCAGCAGTTGATATTCCTCTTGATAAAAGAGCTGTCCAAATTTTCGCCTCATATGAATTTAAGCCAAAATCTTTAATTTTATTCAAAAATTTCTTCTCTATAATCATCTTTAAACCCCCAATATTGAAAGCATTCAAATACTTTACCGTTAAATTATTTTATAGCTGAATAAAACACTTTATCAAATCAATAAATAACTAATTCTACTTGATATGGAAAGATAATTCAATATATAAATCTTTCTATTTGAAACTACTTTAAAGTAACTACTAAATTGAATAATTA
>JALTEO010000297.1 GCA_027073875.1 Bacteroidales bacterium | reverse complement strand
GTTCGATTTTGAAGTCAAAACATTTTTACTGAGTAGCGATATTCAATTGATTACAATCAAAAGCTTGAAAAACAAAACACAGGCAATGAAATACTATAAAGCCGTGCTGGCATATAAGGTTTTTGATCAAATTGACCCGTCTGAATACCAACATTTTATAATTTCAGCTACCAACTACCCTATTTTCTATAACGACAAAAATGTAACAAAATATCTAAAATATTTCAACAAATACTATTTACAAAAATAAGAAGAATAGACTTGATTAATAAACAATAACGACTATGGCAGATACAACAGCACATATTCTTTGGGTAGATGACGAGATTGAATTGCTGAAACCCTATCTTATTTTTCTCGAAGAAAAGGGCTATCGCATTTCATCATCACCCAGCGGACTTGATGCCTTAGACATACTAAAAAACGAACACATTGATTTAATTTTTCTTGATGAGCAGATGCCCGGCATGAGCGGAATAGACACTTTAAGCGAAATTAAAAAGATAAATCCTAATATTCCGGTGGTAATGATTACCAAATCGGAGGCAGAGTCTATTATGGAACAAGCCATTGGCAGCAATATTGCCGATTATTTAATAAAACCCGTAAAACCCAACCAAATATTATTGGCAGTAAAAAAGAATCTGGAGAAATCACAGATTGTCAATGACCAAACCATTCAAAACTATCAGCAGACTTTTCGCAACCTGCAAATGAAAATTAACAGTTGCCGCTCGTTAGAAGAATGGAAAGAAATTTATAAAGAATTGGTATTTTGGGAACTATCTATTGAACAACTGCCAACCGATACCATGGATGAGATTCTGCAACAACAAAAGCGGGAAGCCAACGATGCTTTCTACCATTTCGTTAAAAGGAATTATTACGACATGGTAAATAACCGGTATGATGAACCAATAAATATCTCTACCAATATTTTCAAGAACAATCTCTTCCCATATATTGACGAAAAAAAACCGAAAGTTCTCATACTGGTTGACAATCTTCGTTGGGATCAATGGAAAACTATCAGCGGGCTTATTGCACCCTATTATCACATAAAGCAAGAAGAACTTTTTTTGTCCATACTGCCAACTGTAACGCAATATGCCAGAAATGCGATGTTTTCAGGACTCATGCCCAAAGAAATCAATAAGTTATTTCCCGACCTTTGGTTTGATGATGAGGAAGAAGAACAGAAAAATTTATTTGAGAAACAATTATTTGAGAAACAACTAAAAAGACACGGAAAGAATCCTAACTTTTTCTATGCCAAAGTTTTCAACACCAAACATGCGGAACGCGTTAACGGACAAATTTCTAATTTTTTGCAATATCCTATTTCTGTTATCATTTTCAATTTTGTGGATATGCTCTCACATGCACGCACCGATAATCCGATGATTCGTGAATTGGCAAACGATGAAAAAGCATACCGCTCCATCACAAAGTCATGGGTTAAAAATTCGCCTTTTCTAACACTCTTTAAAAATCTGGCTGAAAAGGATGTTGACATCTTCCTGACTACCGACCACGGCAGTATTAAAGTAACCAATCCCGTAAAAGTTGTCGGCGACCGCGACACTTCTACCAATCTTCGCTACAAACAAGGAAAACACCTTAGCTATCCGCCAAAAGATGTATTTGAGATTTTAAAACCACAGGAATATAATTTACCTCAACCACATCTGACATCTACTTATATTTTTGCCAAAAACAACGATTTTCTTGCTTATCCGAACAATTACAACCACTATGTAAAATATTACAAAGACACTTTCCAGCATGGCGGAATCTCTTTGGAAGAAATGCTGATACCGTTTATTCATCTTACTGCAAAATAATGATTTCCAATTATGAATTAGGAATTACGAATTGTTAATTTAAATACTGTCACCCACCTTAATCCTCCCTCAAGGGAGGAAATTCTCCCCTTGATGGGGAGACACAGAGGGGTGATAAGAAAATAAAATGAAAAACACACATGGAAATAATCATTTCAAACATATCGGGATTAGACACCGCTGCCAAACAAATACTTGAATTTTCATCACTCCGGCTTTTTCTCGTTTACGGCGAAATGGGTGTAGGCAAAACCACCCTGATAAAAGCTATCGGCAAGCACCTCAATACAATAGATGAGATTATCAGTCCTACTTTTGCCATTGCCAATGTATATGAGACCCGTAATCGCAGCCGTTGGTATCACCTTGACCTGTATCGGTTAAAAGAACCGGAAGAGCTAATGGAAATAGGTATGGACGACTATCTTAACACAGGTAACTACTGTTTTATTGAATGGCCGGAAATAGTAGAAGGATTTATCGAAATACCGTATGTAAAAGTTACGATAACTCTTTCGGATAAAAATCAACGCATAATCACCCTGAACTTGTTTCATGGTCTCAAAAGAGATTCCGAAACAAGCTCGGAATAACGGCTTTTGATTTACCATACGAACAATACTATTTATTGTAATTATTTCTTTTCCGGTTTTATTTTTATTATCTGACCATTTTCAGAAACAACCAATACACTATTGTTCTTTCTTTTCATTTCAAGCAATTTTTCGTATGTTTTGTGTAAACCTTTCAAAACCTTTTCTCTAATATCATCTATTTGTTCCTTAGTTCCCATAATATTCTTTTTTTAGATTTGTCCAAATCATTTTATTTTTAATATTTTCTGTATTTTTCGACCCATCGGCTAAAATGTTAAATGGTGATTTAGAATTATCAATAAACATCCAATAATCTACTATTGGATATATAGATTGAACAGATTGCTAATCCCTAAATCATATCGTCTTCTTATTGTTTGTTCAGGAATATCGTGCCCTCCTTCCTTTACTCTGATTTTTACTCTTTCAACAGCTAAATCAGGAGAATCTAACCAAAAATACAACATAGTTACAAAATAACCTTTTTTTTGAGCTTTTTTGATTGTATTAACATAGCTTCTGGTTGACAATGTTGTTTCAAAGGCAAAATCAATCCCGCTTTCTAACAATTCGTTTATTCGTGTTAACATTAAACGACCTGCTTTAATTGCTAGTTTATTAGGATTAAAAGGCGATAAACCTTTTGCAATTTCATCAGCATTTACAAATTCATTACAATTCAACATTTCAGGCAATATAGTATAAGAAGCTGTTGTTTTACCGGCTCCATTGCATCCCGATATTATATATAATCTTTTCACATTACAAATTTACGGAATTATTCAATCAGTCCTTTGTTTTATTAATTTTTTCTATTTTTTTATATTTCAAGTCAAAAATCATAAGATTCCGCCCACCCCGAAATACTTTATGGCACAATAGTTCGGAAAACCGAAAACCAGAAAGATTCAAAATGACGAAAAAAGAATCTGTGCTATTACACTTAAAGGTAAAGGATCCATTATTACCCAAAATATCTGTCACCTTTTTAAAAATTTGAATTATTTCTCAAAAAAATCGGTTACTTTTGTGTTTTAAAATTTTGAATATGGGATTTTTTAATAATATAGTTAAGAGTTTTGTAAAATCCAAGTCAGAACGCGATTTTGCCGAACTCCAACCACGGGTTTTAGAAATAACTGAAGCTTACAAAGGGCTTAGTTCGTTATCGCATGATGAATTACGAGCCAGAAGTCAAGCAATAAAGCAAGAAATACAAGACTCATACAAGGCAACCGAAGAACAGATAGAATCACTAAAAGCTGAAGCTGAAAAAGAAGAAACTCCCTTTGATAAACGCGGTGAGCTGTATCAGGAAGTTGAAAAACTTGAAAAAAAGGTAAACGAACAAATTGAAGCTTCGTTAGACAAATTTCTGCCGGAAGTGTTTGCCATTATGAAAGACACTGCCCGTCGTTTTTTTGAGAACGAAACCATTGAAGTTACAGCAACAGATTTCGATAGGCATTTAGCCGTAAAAAAAGATTTTGTAGAAATACAAGGCGATAAAGCCATTTACAAAAACCATTGGATAGCCGGAGGTAACGAGATTACTTGGGATATGATACATTACGATGTCCAGCTGATGGGTGGTATTGTTCTGCATCAAGGAAAAATTGCCGAGATGGCAACAGGTGAAGGAAAAACCCTCGTGGCTACCCTACCCGTCTTTCTAAATGCCTTGGCAGGCAAAGGCGTTCACTTGGTAACGGTTAACGACTATTTGGCAAAACGGGATGCCGAATGGATGGGACCACTCTACGAATTTCACGGGCTTAGCGTTGACTGTATTGACTACCATCAGCCCAATTCCGAAGAACGACGACAAGCATATATGGCGGATATTACTTTCGGAACAAACAATGAATTCGGTTTTGATTACCTCCGTGATAATATGTCTATTCGTCCGCAAGACCTTGTGCAACGAAAACACCACTACACCATAGTTGATGAGGTGGACTCCGTATTAATCGACGATGCTCGAACACCATTAATCATCTCAGGACCAATACCAAAAGGTGACGACCAGCTTTTTAAAGAGTACAAAGATTTAGTCGAAAAATTATTCCGTACACAACGCGACCTAACGAATCAATTGTTGTCCAAAGCTAAAACTCTTATCAAAGAAGGTAAACTAAAAGAAGGCGGATTTTATTTATTACAATCGCACAAAGGGTTACCCAAAAACAAAGCACTGATAAAATTCTTAAGTGAAGAAGGCATGAAAGCCCTTTTACTCAAGACTGAAGGCATTTACATGCAGGACAATATGAAGCGAATGCATGAAGCAACCGACGATTTGTTTTTTGTAATAGATGAAAAAAATAATTCGGTAGAACTCACCGACAAAGGTATTGAACTCATTTCAAAAGATGTAGAAAATAAGGATTTCTTCGTAATGCCCGATGTAGGAGTAGAAGTTGCCAATATTGAGGCAATGGAAATCGATGACAAGGAGAAATTAAAGAAGAAAGACAAATTACTAAGTGATTTTGCCGTCAAATCGGAACGCATCCATACGGTTAACCAATTACTGAAAGCTTATACTCTATTTGAGCGAGAAGTGGAATATGTCGTGATGGATAATGCCGTTAAAATTGTAGATGAACAAACAGGTCGTATCCTCGAAGGCAGGCGTTATTCCGATGGGTTGCATCAAGCCATTGAGGCAAAAGAGAATGTTAAGATTGAAGCCGCAACACAAACCTTTGCTACCATTACGCTTCAAAATTACTTCCGTATGTACCATAAGCTGGCAGGTATGACAGGTACTGCCGAAACGGAAGCCGGTGAATTATGGGATATCTACAAATTAGATGTTGTTGTTGTCCCAACCAACAAACCGATTATTAGAAACGATTATGAAGATTTAGTTTATAAAACAAAACGCGAAAAATATAATGCTGTTATTGATGAAATCAGCAGATTAATTGAAGCAGGCAGACCGGTATTAGTTGGTACGACAACAGTAGAAGTTTCGGAATTACTAAGCCGGATGCTGAAATTACGGAAAATTGAACACAATGTACTGAATGCAAAATATCACCAACGGGAAGCTGAAATTGTTGCTGTAGCCGGTCAATCAAGTAAAGTAACCATTGCTACCAATATGGCCGGTCGTGGTACGGACATTAAGTTGAGCGAAGCTGTTAAAAAAGCAGGTGGATTAGCTATTGTCGGTACCGAACGCCACGAATCCCGCCGTGTTGACCGTCAGTTAAGAGGACGGGCAGGTCGTCAGGGAGACCCGGGAACTTCACAATTCTTCGTCTCGCTCGAAGATAATTTGATGCGACTGTTTGGCTCCGACCGTATTTCCAAAATGATGGATCGTCTTGGTCTGAAGGAAGGCGAAGTCATTCAGCATTCCATGATTTCAAAATCCATTGAACGGGCACAACGGAAGGTAGAAGAAAACAATTTCGGTATTCGTAAACGACTGTTGGAATATGATGATGTGATGAACTCACAGCGGGAAGTCATCTATTCAAAAAGAAAACACGCTTTGCTCGGCGAACGCATTCAGGTGGAAATAAACAATATCCTGTACGATGTCGTTGAAGAAATTGTTCAGACAAATCATCCCGAATCGGATTTTGAAAATTTTAAATTGGATTTATTGCGATTTTTATCTGCAGAGACACACTTAACCGAGGAAGAATTTCTAAAAATTGATCCGGCAGAAATTGTAGCACAAACCTTTGAACGACTCGAAAAAGTTTATCACAGAAAAACGGAAAGCATTGCACAACAAGCATTTCCGGTAATCAAACATGTATATGACACCCAGAGACATGCCTACGAAAATATTGTTGTACCTATTTCCGACGGAAAAAAAGTATTTCAGGTAGTTACCCACCTCGAAACCGCATTTAACAACGAGGCAAAAGAAGTGGTAAAATCGTTTGAAAAGATTGTACTCTTGGTAACTATCGATGAGGTATGGAAAGAACATTTGCGGCAGATGGACGAGCTAAAACAATCCGTTCAGAATGCTTCTTATGAACAAAAAGACCCGTTATTAATTTACAAGTTTGAAGCATTTGAACTATTCAACTCTATGTTGATTGATATGAACAAAAAGATTGCTTCATCGCTGATGAAAGGTCATATTTTCTTGGAAGACGAAAGTAAAGTAA